>NZ_JBSGZI010000128.1:0-20454 GCF_053610945.1 Streptomyces sp. NPDC054849 | reverse complement strand
CATCCGGTTAAGGCGCCGGTGGCGACGGCGGCGAGGAAGGCCAACGTCAAAACGGCCCCGCGACGCAGGTCGCGGGGCCGGAGACAGAAGGCGGGCAGACCCGGCATGGCGCCGAGTCTAGGACAAGCCCCGCTCCGGTACGGATGGTTGGCCGGACCGCTCGCGGGGCGCTTGTCACACCTTCAGGTACTTGCGCAGGGCGATGAAGGCGGCCATGGAGGGCATCAGGAGGCCGATGAACAACACGTACGGGAGCTTGGCCAGCACCGATCCCCAGCCCATGAAGTCGATGAGCTGGATCTTGTCGCGCAGCCCGACACCGTGGTCGATGACGAAGTACTGACCGGAGACGAGCATGGCGCAGGCGAAGAGCGCGCCGATGAGGCCCGCGACGGCGGCCTCCATGATGAAGGGGACCTGGATGTAGAAGCTGGAGGCACCCACCAGCCGCATGATCCCCGTCTCGCGCCTGCGGCTGAACGCCGAGACGCGCACGGTGTTGACGATCAGCAGCAGCGCCACGATCAGCATGATCAGCATGATGGCGATGGCGGCGATGTTGAGGTAGTTGAGGATCCGGAAGAGGTCGTCGATCGCCTGGCGCTGGTCGTCGACGGTGTGGATGCCGTCCCGGCCCACCATGGCGGAGGTGACCACCTTGTACTTCTCCGGGTTCTTGAGCTTGACCCGGAAGGACTCCTGCATCTGGTCGGGGGTGATGGAGGAGGCCAGAGCGGTGTGGCCGTACTGCTCCTGGTAGTGCTTGTACGCCTCGTCGGCCGACTCGTAGGCCACCGACTTGACCAGGGACATCTGCTTGAGCTCGGACTCGATCTGCTTCTTCTGCTCGTCGGTCACGGCGCCCTTGCCGCAGACCGTGACCCCCGTCGTCCCCGATTCCTTGGCCTTGGCCGCGGCCTCACCGGCCTCCTGGGCGTCCTGCTTGTTGCAGAGGTAGATCGAGATGTTGGCCTTGTCGTACCAGTAGCCCTTCATCCTGCTCACCTGCTCGCTCATGAGCAGGGAGCCGCCGAACAGGGCCAGTGACAGGGCCACCGAGATGATGACCGCGAAGGTCATGGTGAGATTGCGGCGGAGACCGACGCCGATCTCCGACATGACGAACTGGGCGCGCATGACGTCTCAAGGGCCTTTCAGTGCTGGTAGCCGTAGACGCCGCGCGACTGGTCGCGTACGAGTCGGCCCTGTTCGAGTTCGATGACGCGCTTGCGCATCTGGTCCACGATCTGCTGATCGTGCGTCGCCATGATCACGGTGGTGCCGGTCCGGTTGATCCGGTCCAGCAGCTTCATGATCCCGACGGAGGTCTGCGGGTCGAGGTTGCCCGTGGGCTCGTCCGCGATCAGCAGGGCGGGGCGGTTGACGAAGGCGCGGGCGATGGCCACGCGCTGCTGCTCACCGCCGGAGAGCTCGCCGGGCATCCGCTCCTCCTTGCCGCCCAGGCCCACCAGTTCGAGGACCTGCGGGACGGCCTTGCGGATCTCGCCGCGCGGCTTGCCGATGACCTCCTGCGCGAAGGCCACGTTCTCGGCCACCGTCTTGTTGGGCAGCAGGCGGAAGTCCTGGAAGACGGTCCCCAACTGGCGCCGCATCTGCGGGACCTTCCAGTTGGAGAGTTTGGCGAGGTCCTTGCCCAGGACGTGCACCTGGCCGTGGCTCGCCCGCTCCTCGCGCAGGATGAGGCGCAGGAAGGTGGACTTGCCGGAGCCGGAGGAGCCGACCAGGAAGACGAACTCGCCCTTCGCGATGTCGAGGGAGACTTCTCTCAGTGCGGGACGGCTCTGCTTCGGGTAGGACTTGGAGACGCTGTCGAATCGGATCACGGGTGCACCACGGTCGCCGGGAGTAGGTGTGCGTGACCATACGCGAACGGGCGCGAGGTGTGGACCCGGCAACCGGACTTGCCCGATTTATCCCACGGTCCCGGGCGGTCCGAGCGTGATTGCCCCGACGGGCCGCGCCGAATGTCGGCGAAGCTGGCACAGTGGTAGGGGGAACGGTCTCGTTCCCCACGCCGTTATAGGCAACGACACGACCGAGGGGACGAGAGGAGGAGCGCATGACATATGACCGGCTCGTGTGCGCGAACTGCGCCGCACCCGTCAGCCAGGGCCGCTGCCCGGTGTGCCGGGCGAACCGGGAGCGCCTCCAGCAGGAGGGCCCCTTCTCCGGCCTGAACCCCGTGGCCCTCATCGTGCTCATGGTGGTCCTCGTGGCCGCTCTGGTACTGGTGGCCCAGCAGACCGCCTAGTCGCGGTGCCCGCGGTCTCCGCGCCGCGTACCGATCACAGTCGACGGAAGGGCCCGGACACCGACGGTGTCCGGGCCCTTCCGTGCTTCTGCGCTCGCGCTCTGATCTGCCTTACGCGGTCTGCTCCTGCTGCTTGCGCCAGCGGATACCGGCCTCCAGGAAGCCGTCGATCTCGCCGTCGAGCACGGCCTGCGGGTTGCCGACCTCGAACTCCGTCCGCAGGTCCTTGACCATCTGGTACGGGTGCAGGACGTAGGACCGCATCTGGTTGCCCCAGGAGCTGCCGCCGTCCTTGAGGGCGTCCATCCGGGCCTGCTCCTCCTGGCGGCGCCGCTCCAGCAGCTTGGCCTGGAGGACGTTCATGGCGCTGGCCTTGTTCTGGATCTGCGAGCGCTCGTTCTGGCAGGAGACGACGATGCCGGTCGGGATGTGCGTGATGCGCACCGCCGAGTCGGTGGTGTTGACGCCCTGGCCGCCGGGGCCGGAGGCGCGGTACACGTCGATGCGCAGCTCGCCCTCGTCGATCTCGACGTGGTCGCTGGACTCGACGACCGGCAGCACCTCGACGCCCGCGAACGAGGTCTGGCGGCGGCCCTGGTTGTCGAAGGGCGAGATCCGCACGAGGCGGTGGGTGCCCTGCTCGACGGAGAGGGTGCCGTAGGCGTACGGGGCCTTGACGACGAAGGTGGTCGACTTGATGCCGGCCTCTTCCGCATACGAGGTCTCGTAGACCTCGGTGGCGTATCCGTGGCGCTCGGCCCAGCGCAGGTACATGCGCTGCAGGCGCTCGGCGAAGTCGGAGGCGTCCACGCCGCCGGCCTCGGCCCGGATGTTGACCAGGGCCTCGCGCTCGGCGTACTCGCCGGAGAGCAGGGTCCGGACCTCCATCTCGTCCAGCGCCTTGCGGACGGAGACCAGCTCGCTCTCCGCCTCGGCGAGGGTGTCCGCGTCCTCCATCTCCTGGGCGAGCTCGAACAGCACCGCGAGGTCGTCGATGCGCCCGCGCAGGGTCTCGGCCTTGCGTACCTCCGCCTGGAGGTGCGAAAGCTTGCTCGTGATCTTCTGGGCGGCGTCCGGGTCGTCCCACAGGGACGGCGCGGCGGCCTGCTCCTCGAGCACGGCGATATCTGCCCTCAGCTTGTCGAGGTCCAGGACGGCCTCGATCGACCCCATGGTCGAGGAGAGGGACTTCAGCTCTTCGGAAACATCGACGACTGCCACGGGTCCAGCGTAGCCGGTCCCCGGACAAGGCCGTCCGGGCAGGCCGGATCACCCGTACTGATGACGACTCGTACGGGCGTACGCTCACGGTATGACCGTTCTCCTCGTCAAGCGCCGCCATGTCGACCACATGCGTGTCACGACGACGAGCTGTCTGCCGCCGGACCAACCCCAAGCCTGATCCACTTCGATCCGACTTGGTCCTGTACGCGGCTCACGCGGTCCCGGCACCATCCCTGCCGGCGGCCCTCCCCGCCCGCGGCCCCCGCCACCACAAGGGGAACAGGACCCCGTGACATCCCGAAACGGAGCCGTCATGCCGTCCGCGCACACTCTCCCCGTCCTGGACCTGTCCCAGGCCGACGACCCGGCCCAGCGGGCCGACTTCCTGAAGCAGCTGCACGCGGCCGCCAGGGACACCGGTTTCCTGCACCTGACCGGGCACGGCGTCACCGCCGCCGAGAGCGCCCGCATCCTCGACCTGACCAGGGACTTCTTCGCCCTGCCTGAGTCCGACCGGCTCGCCGTGAGCAACCTGAACTCCCCGCACTTCCGCGGCTACACCCGGATCGGCCACGAGCTGACCGGCGGGGCCTCCGACTGGCGGGACCAGCTGGACGTCGGCGCCGAGCGCCCGGCGCCGGCGGTGGGACCGGACGACCCCGCGTACCTGTGGCTGGAGGGCCCGAACCAGTGGCCCGCCGCCCTCCCGGAGCTCCGCACGGTGGTCCTCGACTGGCAGTCCCGGCTCGCGGCGGTGGCCCACCGCCTGCTCCAGGAGCTCCTCACCTCGATCGGCGCCCCGGCGGACTTCTTCGACGAGGCCTTCGCGGACCGCCCCCACCTGCACACCAAGCTGATCCGCTACCCGGGATCGGCACCGTCGGGCGCGGACCAAGGCGTGGGCGCGCACAAGGACTACGGCTTCCTGACCCTGCTGCTGCAGGACTCGGTGGGGGGCCTCCAGGTCGTCCGCGACGGGGGCTACCTGGACGTGCCGCCGCTGCCGGGTGCGTTCGTGGTCAACCTGGGCGAACTGCTGGAGATCGCGACCGAGGGCTACCTGACGGCGACGGACCACCGGGTGGTCAGCCCGCCGGGTGCGGTGGAGCGGTACTCGGTCCCGTTCTTCTACAACCCGCGTCTGGACGCGGTCGTCGAGACGGTCCCGGGCGACTACCTGCGCTCGGCGCCGGGCGTCGCGCACGACGCGTCGAACCCGCTGCACGCCGAGTACGGCCGCAACGAGCTGAAGGGCTGGGTCCGCGCCCACCCGGCCGTTGCGCGGCGCTGGCATCCGGAACTGGTCGGCGTTTAGCCGGCGCTCCGCCCCGTACCCGCCGGGCTCCGCTTCGCACCCGCGCTCTTTCAGCCTCGCCGGCGTGTGAGGCGCGGGTCTGGGGCGGAGCCCCCAGCAGGCTGCCGCGGGCCGGGCTACGGCGTCCGGGGAACGGACTGCTTGCTGTCCTGGGGCGGGGGCTCGTCGCCCCCGGAGAAGGCCAGCCAGCCGCCCAGCCCGGCCGCCGCGGCGAGCGCCACGGCCGAGACGGACAGCACCAGCCTCCGCTTGCGGGCGGCCTCCGCCCGGTGCCGGGCCGCGCCCGGCCGGTGCCCGCCGGCCGGGCGCGGGACCCGCGCCGTGCCCAGCGCCCCGCCCGCCAGCTCGTCCGGCCCGGGCACCCGCATCGAGGTGTGGGTGTCCCGGTTGGAGTCCGTCGCGGAACCCGGCACCAGCGGGACCACGCCCCGCCGCCGGACCGGATCGGCGGCCGGCTCGTCCAGGGGCTCGGGGTCCGGTTCCGCGTCGTCCGGCTCGTCCACGTCCAGCGGCGGCATCCCCGCCAGCATCGGCAGCAGGTCGCGCAGCCGGACCGACAGCTCCGACGCCCGCAGGCGCGAGGCCGGGGCCTTGGCCAGGCACTGCACGATGAGCTGCCACAGCTCGTCGGGGATCCCCGGCAGCGGGACGACCGTCTCCGTCACGTGCCGCCGCAGGACCGCGCCCGGGTGGCCTCCGCCGAACGGGGTGAAACCGGCCAGCAGCTCGTACAGAACGGTGGCCAGGGCGTATATGTCCACCGCCGCCCGTGGGGGCAGGCCCTCGACGATCTCCGGGGCGAGGTAGTCCGGGGTGCCGATGATCCGGGTCGTGGGGGCCGAGGCCCGGCCCGCGGAGGCCCGCCGGGGCGAGTCGATCAGCTTGGCCACACCGAAGTCGGTCAGCAGCGCCGGATGCGCGCCGCCGGGGCCGAGCGGCCCCTGCATGTCCAGCAGGACGTTCTCCGGCTTGACGTCCCGGTGGACGACCCCCGCGGCGTGCGCGGCGGCCAGCGCGTCGGCGACGTCCGCGACGATCGCCACGGCCGCCTCGGGGGCGAGCCGCCGCTCGCGGTCGAGGCGCGTGCGCAGGTCCGTACCGCGTACGAGGTCCATGACGAGGGCGAGGTCGTTGCCGTCCACGACGAGGTCGCGGACGGAGACGACGTGCGGGTGTTCCAGGCCGAGCAGCGCGCTGCGCTCCTGGACGAACCGTCCGACCAGTTCCTGGTCGGACGCGAGGTCCTCGCGCAGCAGTTTGACGGCGACGGGCCCGTCAGGCCCCTCGCCCAGCCACACCGTGCCCGCGCTGCCGCGCCCCAGGATCTGGTGCGCGGTGTACCGGCTGCCGATCTTCCGTGCCACGACTGCTCCCTCAGCGGCTGGCGTACCGCACCAAAGCTACGCGGCCGGGTGGGTGTTGGAGGCCAGCAGGGGGCCGGATTCGCGGCGACCTTCACTTCTGCGGGCGAAATCGTGTCCCAGAAGTCGACAAATCCACGAAGTCGGCCCTACCCGGGTCCGCTTCAGGGCTGGGTGGAGCCCGTGGAGCCCGTGGCGTCCCCGATCGCGCTCACCCAGTCGACGATGTCGGTGCCCCAGGTCCACAGCTGGTCCCACCAGCCCCGGCCGGTGCCGACCCACTCCTGGAGCGGGGTGAGCTCCCAGATCAGCCAGCCCGCCACGAAGAACAGCAGGATCATGACCAGGCAGCCCTTGAGGCAGCCGAGGCCGGGGATCCGCACCGGATTGGCACTGCGGCGGCGCGGTTCGCGCGGTTCCCGGGGGGCCGGCCGCTGCGGGGGCGGGGCCTGCGGGGGCTGCTGGGGCTGGCGGTACTGGGGCTGCTGCGGCTGGGGCTGCTGGTACGGCTGGGGCTGATGCTGCTGCGGCTGGTAGTGCTGCGGCGGCGGCGCATACTGCTGCTGCGGCTGGCGGTACTGGGGCTGCTGCGGCTGCTGGTACTGCTGCGGCGGCGGGCCCTGCCGGTACGGCTGCTGGGACTGCTGCGGCTGCTGGGCCTGCTGGGGCCGGTGCTGCGGCGGCGGAGGCGCCTGCCGCTGCGGACGGCGGCGCAGCGGGTCCTCGTTCGGGTCGAGGTACTGGATCTGCGTCTGCTCGTTGCGGTCACGGGCGGCCTGCATCTGCGACTGCCACGGATGCGGCTGGTCCGGCCGCTGTACGGGGGGCATCACCGAGGTCGGGTCGGCCCCGGGGGCCCCCGTGCTCGGCAGCACCGAGGTGGCGTCGGCCGCGCCGACCGGCGGCATGACGCTGGTCATGGCGTTCGGGTCGTAGGCGTTCGCCGACGCACCCGCCCCGGACGGGAGCATCTGGGTGGGGTCCGCGGCGCCGGGGGTCTCGGGGACCGGCGCCGGCGAGGGGTCGGGCGCGAGCAGCGCGCCGACGCCGAGCGCGGCCTCGACCTCGGCGGCCGAGGAGTGCACGCCGACGCCGGCGGCGACCACGCGCAGAGCGCGGGCCAGGCTCACGGCGCTGGGGCGCTCGTTCGGCTCCTTGCGCAGGCAGCGCTCGACGACCGTCCACAGCGGCTCGGGCACGGTCGACGGGCGCTGCGGCTCCTCGCTGAGGTGGCGGTGGAGCACTTCGAGCGCGGTGCCGCCGGCGAACGGCGGGCGGCCGGTGAGCAGCTCGTAGAGGAGGATGCCGGCGCCGTAGATGTCGACGGCGGAGGTCTGCGGGCGGCCCTCCGCGGACTCGGGGGCGACGTACGCAGGGGTGCCGACGAACTCGTGGGTGCGGGTCAGGCCCGGGGAGTCGGCGAGGCGGGCGATGCCGAAGTCGGTGAGCATCGGCTTCATCTGGCCGCCGCGCTCGTCGAGCAGCACGTTGGCCGGCTTCAGATCGCGGTGCACCACGCCGTCGGCGTGGCTGGCGGCGAGCGCGTCCGCGATCTGGGCGGTCAGCAGGCTCGCGGCGACGGGCGTGAAGGGGCCGTTCTCGCGGAGGTACCTGTGCAGGTCCGGGCCGTCGATGAGGTCCATGACCAGGGCGAGCAGATCGCCCTCGACCACGAGGTCGCGGGTGCGCACGATGTTGGGGTGGGTCAGGCGCAGCAGGACCGAGCGCTCCCGCAGGAAGCGCATGACGATGTCGGGGTCCTGGGCCAGCTCCTCCTTGAGGACCTTGATGGCCACGGTCTCGCCGGGCTGCCCGGCGACGGCCGCCTCCGCGCCGGCGGCCTCCCTCTGGCGTGCACGCCAGACAGTGCCCGTGGCGCCGCGCCCGAGCGGCTCCTCGAGCAGGTACTTGCTGCCGACTGGCCGCACGTCTCGCGCTCCCCTGCTGTCGTCTGCTGTGGTCGATCCCCTGATTGGTTTTCCGGCCCACTCTAGGGGGTGTCCCCGGGGAAGACGCCGGTCCCCGAAGGTTGGTTGCCGCACATATGTGCGGAGGGTGATGTTTGCGGGGTATGCCGGAGGCGATTTTCCCCTTCTTTCCCCGGCTTGCCGTCCACATCCGGCCGAGGTCCGCCCAGGGTCATAATCAATCAAGATCATTTATCGTTGGGCCCCGGGCGTGTTGTCCGCGACAGGTGCGAGGATGCACCCGTACGGACGGCACGGGACGGGAGCCCCGCCTTCCGGCAGACCTGACCGGACGACGCGTCCGTGCCGGGTGGGGGGCGACCGGGCAAGCCATGTCCCGAAACTCCCTGCCGGGCGCACACACCGCGCACCGCGCAGAAGGGACCGCTGACGGCGATGCAGATCCGGCTGACCGTCCTCGGGTCGCGCAGCGGCCACCAGACCGCGACCGCCCCCGCGAGTTGTGACGTACTCGTCACCGCACCCGTCGGCACCGCCCTGGCCGCAGTCGCCTCCGGGCTCGCGGCAACCGTCGGCGGACCCGACACCGGGGGCACGATCGTGCTGTACGCCGGCTCCGAGCGCCTCGACCTCCAGCGGCGGGTCCTCGGTGAGCCGCCACTCGTCGACGGTGCGGTCCTGGCGCTGCACGCGCCGGTGCCGGACGTCCTGCCGGAGGAGAGCCTCGGCGCACCCCAGCTGCACGTCGTCGCCGGACCCGACGCGGGCGGCGTGCACCTGCTGCACAGCGGGCAGATCCGCGTGGGCCGCTCCTCCGACGCCGACGTCCCGCTGGACGACCCCGACGTGTCACGGATGCACTGCGCGGTGACGGTGATCCGCGACGGGCGGGTCGCGGTGGCCGACCTGGACTCGACGAACGGCACCACGCTGGACGGCTCCCCCGTCGGACCGCAGCCGGTCGCCCTGCCGCCGGGGGCGCTGCTGCGGGTCGGCGAGTCCACGCTGCGGCTGGCGCCCGCGGGCGCACCCCCGCTGCAGGTGACCCCCGACCTGGAGGGCCACCTCGCCCTGCCGGGCCGCGCCGCGCCCGCCCCGGGGCCCCACCCGGCACCCTCCGGCCCGGCGACCGACGCCTCCGGCACGACCTCCCGGTCCGTCTCCGGCGGTCCGGCGGTGGCGGGAGGGCCCGGTCTGCCGCCACCGCCCGCCCCGGCCGGTTCCCCCACGCCCGACGGGAGTGAGCCGGACACCGACGCGCCGTCCGGGCTGCGCCCCGGCGTCCCCGACGGGGGGCCGGGCCGCCGCAAGGGGCTCGGCGCATGGGCCCGCAAGTGGGTGCGCGGGGAGGACGTTCCCGAGGCCGCACCGCAGGCGGTGGCCTTCGCCGCCGCACCGGACCCCGACGACCCCGCCACGCTGCTGCTGGCCGCCATGGGCCCCACCGAGCGCCTGTGGTCCCGCACGCCCGGGCAGGCCGGGCAGGCCGGGCAGGCCGGGCACGCAGCGGCCCTGCACGTCGGCCTCGGCGCCGGAAGCCGTGTGTCGCTGCCCGCCGTCGGCGCGCTCGGCCTCGCCGGCCCGCGCACGCGCCTGGCCGGGGTCGCCCGCTGGGTGGTCGCCCAGCTGGCGGGGCTGCACGCCCCGGGGCAGCTGGAGATCGTGCTCGTCTCCACCGACCGCGCCCGCCCGCTCGCCGACCGGCGGCGCGACTGGGGCTGGCTCGGCTGGCTGCCCCACGTACGTCCCGCGCACGGGCAGGACTGCCGGCTCCTCCTCGCGTACGACCGGGACCAGGCCGCCGCCCGCACCGGTGAACTGACCCGGCGCCTCGACGACGGCCCGCTCGGCACACACTGGGCCGCCGCCGATCCCCAACGGGTCCGGCAGGCGGCCGAGGCCTACGAAGGCCCGTACACGCTCCTCGTCCTCGACGGCGATCCCGGGGCCGGCCCGCTGCGCGACGTCACCGGCCGGCTCGCCTCGCACGGCCCGGCCGCCGGGATCCACGTGCTCGCGCTCGCCGACGCCCCGGCCGCCACTCCCGCCTCGCCGGTCGCCGAGACGTACGAGGCCGCGTGCGCGAGCACCCCCGCCTTCCGGGACTGCGGCGCGGTCGCCCTGCTCAGCGGCGACGTGGCCACGGCCGTACGGACCTTCGCGATCAGCGGCGGCAGGCCGGTCCCGTCCGGGGGTACCGCCACCGCCGACGCCGTCTCCGCCGCCTGGGCCGAGCGTTTCGCCCGCGCCCTGGCGCCCCTGCGCACCGGTGAGGGCGCATCGGCCGGGCCCTACCGCCCGGCCGCGGCCGCCCTGCCCGCCACCGCACGGCTGCTGGACGAGCTGGGGCTGGCCCGGGCCACCCCGGCCTCCCTGATGGCCCGTTGGGCCGCCGCCACCGACCAGGGCCAGGGCAAGGGCGGCCTCGCCGAGATCGTGCTCGGCAGCGGGCGGCGCGGGCCCGTCGGCACCGAACTCGTCCACGACGGCCCGCACCTGCTCATCGAGGGGCCCGCCGGGAGCGGGCGGACCGAGCTGCTGCGGTCGGTGGCCGCGTCCCTGTCCGCCGGCGCCCGGCCCGACCGGCTCGGGCTGCTCCTCCTCGACGGGGCGGGCGGCGAACGCGGCGACGGGCTGCTGCCCTGCACCGAACTCCCGCACGTCTCCGCCCATCTGGTCGCCTCCGATCCGCTGCGCATGCGGGAGTTCGCGCAGGCCCTGGGCGCCGAGCTCAAGCGCCGCTCCGAGCTGCTGGACGGCGTCCCGTTCGCCGAGTGGCACGCGCAGCGCGAGCTCTCCGGCCGGATGGTCTCGCCCCGCCAGCCCACTGCGGGCGAGCTGCGCGGCGACCTGGACCCCCACCGCACGGGAACGCTCCGGCTGCGCGCCTCCGCCACCCTTACGGACCCGGCCGGACCGAGCCCGCTGCCCCGCCTGGTGGTCCTGGTGGACGACCTCGACGCGCTGGTCGCGCCGGGGCTCGGCAGTACCGGGCGTCCGGCCGCCGGGTCGGTGGTCCGGGCGCTGGAGGCGGTGGCCCGCGAGGGCGCCCGGCTCGGTGTGCACCTGGTGGCCGCGACCGCTCACCCGGACCGTACGGCGGACACCGGGCCGGCCCGGCTGGCGACCCTTCGCGTGGAACTCGAAGCCCCCGACCAGCCGGGCCCCGGCCGCGGCCTGCTCCGGTTCGCGGACGGCCGTACGGTCCCGTTCCAGGCGGGCCGGGTCACCGGCCGGATCCCCCGGACGGCGACCCAGAGGCCGACCGTGGTCCCGGTGGAGTGGGAGCGGATGGGTGATCCGCCGGCCCGCCGCCCGGTGCGTGAGCTGGGCAACGGTCCGACCGACCTCGCACTGCTGGCCAGCGCCCTGGACCGGGCCGCGCACCTGGTCTCGGCGATACCCGTGCTCTTCCCCCCGTCGTCCTGACCCGCACGTCCGCCCCCCGACGCGGTATTGCGGGGGCGCGCGGGTCGGCGTAGACCTTGTGGTCCGGGACACACCACGGGCATCGGGGGCAGAGCCATGCGCAGGCACGGAACGAGCCGTACGACACTCACCTGGACGGCGCTCGCCGCGGCGGGCGCGCTCGCGCTCACCGCGTGCGGAGGCGGTGGGGAGAAGACCCCGCAGTCACCCCAGGGCGCCACGGCCTCGCCCCGGGTGGAATTACCGAAACTGCCCGGCGAAAAGCTCGAGGTCGCGGCGGTCTGGACGGGCCCGGAGCAGGAGAACTTCACCAAGGTCCTGAAGGAGTTCGAGAAGCGGACGGGGGCCACCGTCACCTTCGTCCCGGCCCAGGATCCGATCGTCACCTTCCTCGGCACGAAGATCGCCGGCGGGGCTCCGCCGGACGTCGCGCTGCTCCCGCAGGTCGGGGCGCTCGTCTCGGCGGTGCAGAACAAGTGGGTGCAGCCGGTGGGACCGGAGGCCAAGGCGCAGCTCGACGCGAACTATTCGGCGGGCTGGAAGGCCCTCGGCGCGGTCGGGGGCACGCAGTACGGCGTGTACTACAAGGCCGCCAACAAGTCGCTGATCTGGTACAACGCGAAGGCCTTCGAGGCGGCGGGCGTCACACCGCCGACGACCTGGAAGGAACTGATCACCGCGGCCGACACCCTGTCCGCGTCCGGTACCCCGGCCGTCTCGGTGGCGGGCGCGGACGGCTGGACCCTCACCGACTGGTTCGAGAACGTCTACCTCTCCCAGGCGGGCCCGGAGAAATACGACCAGCTGGCCAAGCACCAGATCAAGTGGACGGACGACAGCGTCAAGCAGGCCCTGACGACACTCGGCGAGCTGTTCGGGCGCAAGGACTTCCTGGCGGGCGGGACCAGCGGGGCGCTGTCCACCGAGTTCCCGAAGTCGGTGACGCAGACCTTCACCGGCGGCGACCGGCCGGCGGCCGCGATGGTCTTCGAGGGCGACTTCGTGGCGGTGAACATCGCCCAGACCGAGGCGAAGGTGGGCACGGACGCCCTGGTCTTCCCCTTCCCGGCGGTCGGCGCGAAGGCACCGGTGGTCTCGGGTGGTGACGTGGCCGTCGCGCTGAAGCCGTCGAAGGGCGCGCAGGCGCTGCTCACCTTCCTGGCCTCGCCGGACGCGGCGGAGATCCAGGCCCGCGAGGGCGGTTTCCTCTCACCGAACAAGGCGGTGGACCCGGCGGCCTATCCGAACGACATCCAGCGCGGCATCGCCAAGGCCCTGATCGCGGCGGGTGACGACTTCCGCTTCGACATGTCGGACCAGGCGCCGGCGGCCTTCGGCGGAACCCCGGGAGCGGGCGAGTGGAAGGCGCTCCAGGACTTCCTGGCGAACCCGTCGGACGTGGCGGGCACCCAGGCGAAACTGGAGGCGGACGCGGCCAAGGCCTACGGGAACTGATCCCCGTGAAGGCCCCGTCGGACCCTTCCAACCCCTCGGACCCGGCGGCCTCTGCGGCCTCTGCGGCCTCTGCGGCGGCCCGGTCCCAGGCAGCCCGGGGACTGTCCGCGGAGGCCCGGCGCCGCCGCCTGACAGCGGCGGCGTTCCTCCTCCCGGCCCTCGTGCTTCTGGGCGCGCTCGTCGTGCACCCGATCGGCTACTCCCTCTACCGCAGCTTCTTCGACCGCTCCGGCGGCACGTTCGTCGGCGGCGACAACTACCGGGAGATCCTGAGCGACGACACCATCCGCACCGCCCTGACGAACACGGCGCTATGGGTGGTGCTCGCCCCGACCACGGCCACCGCGCTCGGTCTGATCTTCGCCGTGCTCACCGAACGGGTGCGGTGGGGGACCGCGTTCAAACTGCTGGTGTTCATGCCGATGGCGATCTCGATGCTGGCGGCGGGCATCATCTTCCGGCTCGTCTACGACCACGATCCCGACCGGGGCGTCGCCAACGCGGTCTGGGTGGGCGTCCACGACACCTTCGCGGAGTCCTCGGCCTTCCCCAAGGCCCGCCCGGGCCGCGACTCGCCGCTCGCGGACGCCGGCGGGGGCGCCTTCATGACCCGCGACCCCGTCCGCGCCGGCACCCCGGTGCTGTTGCCGCTGGTCGGCGTGGCCCCGGAGGCCCTGCCCGAGGGGACCCGGACGGCGGGCGACTCCGAGGCCGTGCCGGGGAAGGTCACCGGCACCGTCTGGCAGGACTTCACCCGGGGCGGGGGTGGCGCGACGAACGTGGTCGACCCGACCGAGCAGGGCTTCGCCGGGATGCGGATCGAGGCGGTCAGGGACGGCCGGGTGGTCGACACGGCGACGGCCCGCGCCGACGGCACCTTCACTCTGTCCGCGAAGGCCGACGGGGCGCAGCTGCGGCTGCCCGCGGCCAATTTCCGGGAGGCGTACGCCGGGGTGGAGTGGCTCGGCCCGGCGCTGGTCACCCCGGCGGTGATCGGGGCGTACGTATGGATGTGGGCCGGTTTCGCGATGGTGCTGATCGGGGCCGGGCTGGCCGCCGTACCACGTGAGCTGCTGGAGGCGGCCCGCGTGGACGGGGCGAGCGAATGGCAGGTGTTCCGCCGGATCACCGTCCCGCTGCTGGCGCCCGTCCTGGCGGTCGTGCTCGTCACCCTCGTCATCAACGTCATGAAGATCTTCGACCTGGTCTTCGTGATCGCGCCGGGCGCGGTCCAGGACGACGCGAACGTGCTCGCGCTCCAGCTGTACCGGACCTCCTTCGGCACCGACGCCGATCCGGGCCTGGGCAGCGCCATCGCCGTGCTGCTGCTGGTGCTGGTGATCCCCGTGATGCTCGTGAACATCCGCCGGCTGCGCAAGGAGGGGGCGCGATGAGCCGTTCCGACGCTACGCCGGACCCGACGAGCACCCCAGAGCCTGCACCGGGGCCGGCCGCCGCGACCGCCCCGACCGTCCCGTCCGCCGCATCCGCCCAGTCCGCCCCGACGGCCCCGCCCACCCCGTCCGCCCCGTCCGCCCCGTCCGCCCCCAGGGCCTCGTACGCCAAGATCGCCTCGGCCAGGTTCACCGCAGGCGCGGTGCGCGTGTTCCTGGTCGCGGCCGCGCTGTTCTGGCTGCTGCCCACCCTGGGGCTGCTCCTCTCCTCCTTCCTCGCCCCCAACGACCTCAACCAGGGCGGCTGGTGGCAGGTGCTGACGGCGCCCTCGCGGCTGACCACCGGCAACTACGAGCGGCTGCTGGCCAACGACACCATCACCGGCTCCCTCCTGAACACGTTCGCGATCGCGGTGCCGGCCACCCTGCTCGTGCTGGTCCTCGGCGCGTTCGCCGGATACGCCTTCGCCTGGCTGGAGTTCCCCGGCCGGGACTGGCTCTTCCTCGTCGTGGTCGGACTGCTCGTCGTCCCCGTCCAGGTGGCACTGATCCCGGTCTCCGAACTCTTCGGCACCATCGGGCTGTTCGAGACGACCGCGGGAGTGGTCCTCTTCCACACCGCCTTCGGCCTGCCCTTCGCCGTGTTCCTGCTGCGCAACTACTTCGCGCAGATCCCGCGCGAGCTGCTGGAGGCGGCCCGCCTCGACGGGGCGGGCGAACTGCGGCTGTTCGCCCGGGTGGTGCTGCCGCTCGGCGGGCCGGCGATCGCCTCGCTCGGCATCTTCCAGTTCCTGTGGGTGTGGAACGACATGCTCGTGGCGCTGGTCTTCGCGGACTCGGCCAGCCCGCCGGTCACCGTAGCGCTCCAGCAGCAGGTACGGCAGTTCGGGAACAACATCGACGTGCTGGCGCCCGGCGCGTTCCTCTCGATGGTGATCCCGCTCGTGGTCTTCTTCGCCTTCCAGCGGCAGTTCGTCTCGGGGGTGATGGCCGGAGCCGTCAAGTAGCACCGGGGGCGGGGTGGACAGGGGGCCGGCGGACGGCGCTCACCGACCGACGTCCAGCGACCGACGTGCAGCGGCCGACCTGGACAGCTCACGCTCCGTAACCCGAATGCCACACACTGCGTAACCCGATCGCCACGCCGGGGGTTCCTGGGCCATATGCCCGCGCCGACCCCTGGATGTGCCGTGCCCCGGTTCAGCGTCATCGTGCCCGCGTACAAGGTCCAGGCCTACCTCCAGGAGAGTCTGGACTCGGTCCTGACGCAGTCGTACCCGGATCTGGAGCTGATCGCGGTCGACGACGCGTCCCCGGACGCCTGCGGTTCGATCATCGACGAGTACGCGGCCCGTGACCCCCGGGTGACCGCCGTGCACCTGGTGCACAACCTGGGCCTGGGGCCCGCCCGCAACGCGGGTCTGGCCCGGGCCACCGGCGACTACCTGCTCTTCCTCGACGGCGACGACACCCTCGCCCCCGGCGCCCTCCAGGCCATCACCGACCGGCTGAAGGCCACCGGCTCCCCCGACGTCCTGGTCTACGACTACGCGCGCGCCTTCTGGTCGGGCGAAGTGGTGCGCAACCGCCTCTCGCACCGGCTGTCCGAGGAGGGCCCGGCGAGCTTCCGGCTCGCCGACCGCCCGGCTCTGCTCGCCATGCTGATGGTGGTGTGGAACAAGGCGTACCGCCGCGAGTACGTGGAACGCGAGGGCCTCGAATTCCCGCCCGGCCTCTACGAGGACACCCCCTGGACCTACCCGGCGCTGCTGGCCGCGGAGTCCGTCGCCGTCCTGGACCGGGTCTGCGTCCACTACCGCCAGCGGCGCACCGGCTCGATCCTGACCACCCGCAGCCGCCGCCACCTCGACATCTTCGACCAGTACGACCGGGTCTTCGGTTACCTCGCCGGCCGCCCCGAGCTGGAGCGCTGGCGCTCCGCCGTGCACCGCCGCATGGCCGAGCACTTCTGCGCCCTGTACGCCGACCCGCGCCGCCTCCCGCGCGCCGGCCGGGCCGAGTTCTTCAGCCGGGCCTCCGCCCTGCTGCGCCGCTACCGGGCCCCGGGCGGCCGCAGCGCCCTGCCGCTGTCCCTGTCGCGGACCGACCGCGTCCGGCACACCCTCATGCGGCTGGGCACCCGGCGCACGTATGGGCTGCTGTCGGCGCTGCGCTCCGCCGGGCTGGCGCTGGGCCGTACGGCCTCGGCCCTGCGGCCGGGGATGCGCGAGACGGCCCTGCGCCTGCACTACCGGATCCAGCGCTTGCGTCCCCTCCGACCTGAGCTGGCGGTCTTCACCGCGTACTGGCACGGCGGGTACGCCTGCAACCCGGCGGCGATCGAGGCGAAGCTGCGGGAGCTGGCGCCGCGGATGCGGACTGCCTGGATCTGCGACCCGGCGCACGCCTGGACCCTCCCCCGGGAGACGGCGGCGCTGCGCCCGGGCTCTGCGGCGTACTGGACCGCCCTGGCCCGGGCCACGTACCTGGTCACGAACGTCAACTTCGACCGCGCCCTGGTCAAGCGCCCGGGCCAGATCCTCCTGCAGACCCAGCACGGCACCCCGCTCAAGCGGGTCGGCCTCGATCTCCAGGACCGGCCGGCGGCCGCCCCGACCGCCGACTTCGCGGGCCTGCTGCGCGGCGCCGACCAGTGGGACTACCTGCTCTCAGCGAACCGGCACTCCACCCTGGTCTGGGAGAAGGCCGTCCCGTCCTCCTACACGACGCTGGAGTACGGCTACCCGCGCAACGACGTCTTCCACCGGGCCACCCAGGCGGACGTCCTCGAACTGCGCGAACGCCTGGGCATCCCGGCGGGCTCGACGGCGATCCTGTACGCCCCGACCCACCGCGACTACCGGCGCAGCCGCCCGGACCACCTGGATTTCGAGCGGGTGCTGCGCGACCTCGGCCCGCGCTTCACGCTGCTGACCCGCACGCACCTCACGTACGCGGACGCCGACCGCTCGTGGGAGCCGCACCCCCGCCTCCTGGACGTCTCCTCACACCCTTCGGTGGAGGAGCTCTGCCTCGCCTCCGACGCACTCGTCACGGACTACTCGTCCCTGATGTTCGACTACGCGGCGCTGGACCGGCCGATCGTGATCCACGCGGACGACTGGGAGGCGTACGAGGCGGCCCGCGGCACGTACTTCGACCTGCGATCGTGCCCGCCGGGCGCGATCGCCAGGACCCAGGACGAGCTGGTGGACATCTTCACCACGGGCCACTGGCAGGGTTCGCGCTCCGCCCAGCTGCGGGCGGCCTTCCGCTCGCGCTTCTGCTCGTACGACGACGGCCACGCGGCGGAACGCGTGGTGCGCCGCGTCTTCCTGGGCCAGCCCACCCCGATCCGGGCGATCCTCCCCCTGGAGGACCGCCGTCCCACTCCCGCGGCTCCCGCTCCGGTCCAGGCCTCCGAACCGGCCCTGGCCCGCCTCTGGCCGTAGCTCCTGCCCGCCGCTGTCGCGGGGCCCCGCCCCCGTACCGTGGGGTCCGCATACGGGCCGCAGGGGTCAGACGGTCTGGAGCCCCGCCACCACCGAGCGCGCCAGCTCGTCCAGATACCCGGCGGGGACCTCCTCCCGGACGACCACCTGCCGCCAGTACAGCGGCCCGATCACCAGATCGAACGCCCGCCCCGCGTCGGCCCCCTCCGGAAGGTCCCCGCGCGCGACCGCCTCGCCGACGATGCCCGCGGCGATCCGCCGCTGCCCGTCCAGCAGCGCTCCCCGTACCGCGTCGGCGATCTCCGGGTTCCGCGCGGCCTCCACCAGCAGGTCGGGGATCACCGCGGACGCCACCGGGTGCTTCAGTACGTGCGACATGACTTCCAGCAGGGCTCGTACGTCCCCGTACAGCGAGCCCGTCGCCGGTACCGGCAGGCCGTCCGCCGCGAAGGCGCCGACCAGGTCGAGCACCAGGTGGAGCTTCGACTTCCAGCGCCGGTACACCGCGGTCTTGCCGACCCCGGCCCGCCGCGCGATGCCCTCGATGGACATCTTCGAGAAGCCGACCGCGGCCAGTTCCTCCACCACCGCCTCCCGAATCGCCTCGGTCACGTCCTCACGCAGTACGGCGGCCCCGGCGGGGGCGCGGCGGGCGGGAGCTGAGGAGGAGGCAGAGGAAGAGGAGGAGGCGGGGTCCGTGGTCATGCGCAGAGCATATCCGCGCACACGACACGACGATACGGTTGCGTTCCGTCGCGCCACGACCTAATCTCACCGTAGCGACGATACGGTCCCGTCCTATCGTCAGCGCCGACGTCCTCGACCCCGTCGAAAGCGACCTCTGTGACGACCGCGACCGCACCCAAGACCGCGCCCGCGACCTCCGCGGAACTCGCGGAACTGGCCGCCGCCCACGGCCTCACCCTCAGCGGCGCCCGCCCCACGCTCCCCCGCTACATCGCGGAGCTCTGGGCCCGACGCCACTTCGTGACCGCCTACGCAACGGCCCGCATGCAGGCCACGTACAGCACGGCCCGGCTCGGCCAGGTCTGGCATCTGGTGACCCCGCTGCTCAATGCGGCCGTCTACTACTTCATCTTCGGCATCGTGATGAAGGCCAGCCACGACGTGCCGGACTACGTCCCCTTCCTGATCACCGGCGTCTTCGTCTGGGACTTCATCGGCAGCTCCGTCAACGCCGGCACCCGCGCCGTGCACGGCAACCTCGGACTGGTCCGCGCCCTGCGCTTCCCCCGCGCGAGCCTGCCCATCTCCACCGTCGTCCAGCTCTTCCAGCAGCTGCTCGTCACCATGGGCGCCCTGGCCGTCCTGCTGCTCGCCTTCGGCCAGACGCCCGCCCCGTCCTGGCTGCTGGCCGTCCCGATCCTGCTGCTGACGGCCGTCTTCGCCGGCGGCTGCGCCATGATCATGGCCCGTATCGGCAGCAAGAGCCCGGACGTCAGCCAGCTGATGCCGTTCGTCCTGCGCACCTGGATGTACTCGTCGGGCGTCATGTGGTCCATCGACCAGATGCTCACGACGGACCACCTGCCGCACTGGGTGCTGCTGATGCTCAAGGCCAACCCGGCGGCCGTCTACATCGACCTGATGCGCTTCGCGCTGATCGACAGCTTCGAGGCGCATTCGCTCCCGCACCACGTGTGGCCGATCGCCGTCGGCTGGGCACTGCTCGCAGGCGTCGGCGGCTTCGTCTGGTTCTGGAAGGCAGAAGAGGAGTACGGCCGTGGCTGAGACCGACACGAAGACCGGCGCGAGGACCGGCGGAAAGACCGGGACCCGTGTGCCCACCGTGATCGCGGACGGCGTCCACGTCGTCTACAAGGTGCACGGCGGCGGCCGCAAGGGGGGCGCCACGGCGGCGCTCAGCCGCCTCTTCTCCCACCGACCGGCCCCCGGCCTCACGGAGGTGCACGCCGTCAAGGGCGTCTCCTTCACCGCGTACGAGGGCGAGGCCATCGGCCTCATCGGCTCCAACGGCTCCGGCAAGTCCACCCTGCTCAAGGCCATCGCCGGCCTCCAGCCGGTCGCAAGGGGCAGGGTCTACTCCCACGGCCGGCCCTCCCTGCTGGGCGTCAACGCCGCGCTGATGAACGACCTGACCGGCGAACGCAACGTCGTCCTCGGCGGCCTCGCGATGGGCATGTCCCGGCAGCAGATCCGCGAGCGCTACCAGGGCATCGTCGACTTCTCCGGCATCAACGAGAAGGACGACTTCATCTCCCTGCCGATGCGGACGTACTCCTCCGGCATGGGCGCCCGCCTGCGGTTCTCCATCGCCGCCGCCAAGGACCACGACGTCCTGATGATCGACGAGGCCCTGGCCACCGGCGACGCAGCCTTCCAGCGCCGCAGCCAGGCCCGCATCGAAGAACTCCGCGAGCGCGCCGGCACCGTCTTCCTCGTCAGCCACGGCATCAACACGGTCCGCGAAACCTGCGACCGCGCGATCTGGCTGGAATCGGGCGTCCTGCGCATGGACGGCCCGTCCGAGGAGGTCTGCGCCGCGTACGAGGCCTTCACCAGGGGTTAGAGCGTGTCGTGCCGATCACGCCCTCACGCATCCCGTGACAGCAGAAGGCCCCGGCCCCCGGAACGTGTTCCGG
>NZ_JBSGZI010000127.1:0-20706 GCF_053610945.1 Streptomyces sp. NPDC054849 | reverse complement strand
GGACCCTGTGGGAGAGTAGGACGCCGCCGAACAATCATTGCGGGAAGCCCCGCACCAGACCTTTACCGGTCCGGTGCGGGGCTTTTCTGCGTTCAGGACACGCGTGCGGTCTCCTGTAGGGTCAGGGGGCATCGAACGACCATTTCTACAGTCACAGTGGAGGCCCCCGGGTGGAGGTCCAGGAGACTCGGGTTCAGACTGACCGAATTTTCACCATTCCGAACATCCTGAGCATGGCTCGCCTGGCCGGCGTGCCCCTGTTCCTGTGGTTGATCCTCGCGGAGCACGACGGGTGGGCCCTGGCCGTCCTCATGCTCAGCGGGATCAGCGACTATCTCGACGGGAAGCTTGCGCGGCGCTGGAATCAGATCAGCAACCTCGGCCGGCTGCTGGACCCGGCCGCGGACCGCCTCTACATCCTGTCGACGCTGTTCGGTCTGACCTATCGCGAGATCCTGCCGCTGTGGCTCACCGGAGCCCTGCTCGCGCGTGAGCTGATGTTGCTGGTCATGGTGTGGATCCTGCGCCGTCACGGCTATCCGCCGCCGCAGGTCAACTTCCTCGGCAAGGCCGCGACCTTCAACCTGATGTACGCGTTTCCGTTGCTCCTGCTGAGTGATGGCACGGGTTGGTTGGCCTGGGTGGGGTCAGTTTTCGGATGGGCGTTCGCGGGATGGGGTACAACCCTCTATTGGTGGGCAGGAATCCTTTACGTGGTTCAAGTCCGCCGTCTGGTGAAGGCTGACGCCACGGCCGATTGAGCCCGCCCGGCGCCGGATGACGCGGAGGAGTTGCGAAGTCACCGACCGAGACGGGTGGGAGTCGGCACGACTGTCATCTCTCAAGGAGGACTCTTCCGACATGAAGGCCGTCGTGATGGCCGGTGGCGAAGGCACGCGTCTTCGCCCCATGACCTCAAGCATGCCCAAGCCGCTCCTGCCGGTGGCGAACCGGCCGATCATGGAGCATGTGCTCAGGCTGCTCAAGCGGCATGGGCTTAGCGAGACCGTGGTCACCGTGCAGTTCCTGGCGTCGCTCGTCAAGAACTATTTCGGGGATGGCGAAGAGCTCGGGATGGAGCTCACCTATGCCAACGAGGAGAAGCCACTCGGCACCGCCGGCAGCGTAAAGAATGCCGAGGAGGCCTTGAAGGATGATGCGTTCCTCGTCATTTCCGGCGACGCGCTCACCGACTTCGACCTCACGGATCTGATCCGCTTCCACAAGGAGAAGGGCGCACTCGTCACGGTGTGCCTGACCCGGGTGCCGAATCCGCTGGAATTCGGCATCACGATCGTCGACGAGGAAGGCAAGGTCGAGCGCTTCCTGGAGAAGCCGACCTGGGGCCAGGTTTTCTCGGACACCGTCAACACCGGCATCTACGTCATGGAGCCAGAGGTCTTCGACTACGTGGATCCGGACGTCTCGGTGGACTGGTCCGGCGATGTCTTCCCGCAGCTCATGAAGGAAGGCCGGCCGATCTACGGCTACGTGGCCGAGGGCTACTGGGAGGACGTGGGCACGCACGAGAGCTACGTCAAGGCGCAGGCCGACGTGCTCGAGGGCAAGGTCCAGGTCGACATGGACGGCTTTGAGATCTCGCCCGGGGTGTGGATCGCCGAAGGGGCGGAGGTGAGCCCTGACGCGGTGCTGCGCGGGCCGCTGTACATCGGGGACTACGCCAAGGTCGAGGCCGGCGCGGAGATCCGCGAGCACACCGTCGTCGGGTCGAACGTGGTCGTCAAGAGCGGAGCCTTCCTGCACCGGGCCGTCGTCCACGACAACGTGTACATCGGACCCCACAGCAATCTCCGCGGCTGCGTCATCGGCAAGAACACCGACATCATGCGGGCCGCGCGGATCGAGGACGGGGCCGTCATCGGTGACGAGTGCCTCGTCGGTGAGGAATCGATTGTTCAGGGGAACGTGCGCGTCTACCCCTTCAAGACGATCGAGGCCGGCGCCTTCGTCAACACATCGGTCATCTGGGAGTCCCGCGGACAGGCGCATCTGTTCGGTGCACGGGGAGTCTCCGGGATCCTGAACGTCGAGATCACCCCCGAGGTGGTGGTCCGGCTCGCCGGCGCCTATGCGACGACCCTGAAGAAGGGGGCGATCGTCACCACGGCCCGTGACCACTCCCGAGGCGCCCGAGCGCTCAAGCGGGCCGTGATCTCGGCGCTCCAGGCCAGCGCCATCAACGTACGGGACCTGGAGAACGTCCCGCTTCCGGTGGCGCGCCAGCAGACGGCGCGCGGCAGCGCCGGCGGGATCGTCCTGCGGACCTCGCCCGGGGTGCCGGACTCGGTGGACATCATGTTCCTCGACGAGCGGGGAGCGGACCTCTCGCTCCAGCAGCAGCGCAAGCTGGACCGGGTGTACGCACGCCAGGAGTACCGGCGCGCGTTCCCCGGTGAGATCGGCGACCTGCAGTTCCCGGGCAGTGTCTTCGACGCCTACACGGGCTCGCTGCTGCGGCGTGTGGACATCACCGGGATCGGCGACGCCGGGCTCAAGGTCGTCGTGGACGCCTCCAACGGCAGCGCCGGGCTGGTCCTGCCGAGCCTGCTGGGACGGCTCGGCGTGGACGCCCTCACCATCAATCCCGGGCTCGACGAGTCCAGGCCGACGGAGACCGCGGAGTCCCGGCGGGCCGGGCTGGTGCGGCTGGGGGAGATCGTGGCCTCGGCGCGGGCGGCCTTCGGGGTGCGGTTCGACCCCGTGGGCGAGCGGATCTCCCTCGTGGACGAACGCGGGCGGATCATCGAGGACGACCGGGCGCTCCTGGTGATGCTCGACCTGGTGGCCGCGGAGAAGCGCAGCGGCAAGGTCGCACTGCCGGTCACCACGACGCGGGTCGCCGAGCAGGTGGCGGCTTACCACGGCACGCAGGTGGAGTGGACGACGACCTCGCCGGACGACCTGACCCGCGTGGGCCGGGCGGAGAACACCATCTTCGGCGGGGACGGCCGGGGCGGATTCATCGTCCCGGAGTTCAGCAGCGTCTTCGACGGATCGGCGGCCTTCGTGCAGCTGCTCGGGCTGGTGGCGCGCACGCAGCTCACGCTGAGCCAGATCGACGCCCGGATTCCGCGGGCCCATGTGCTCAAGCGGGACGTGCCGACGCCGTGGGCGGTGAAGGGGCTCGTCATGCGGAGGGTCGTGGAAGTCGCCGGAGAGCGCCAGGTGGACACCACGGACGGGGTGCGGGTGGTCGAGGCCGACGGACGGTGGGCGCTGGTCTTGCCGGACCCGGCGGAAGCCGTCACCCACCTGTGGGCCGAAGGCCCCGACGACGCCTCCGCACAGGCCCTGCTCGACGAGTGGGCGGGCGTGGTGGACGGGGCCGGCCACTGAGTGCCGGGCAGGCGGTGAGTTAGGCGGAAGTCCGGTGGACCCGGCGGGGAGTGCCCCGTCCGGTCCACCGGATGGGCGCATTGGGTGTGTACGGCGCCGACATGCGACGATGTGCGGCATGTCGCAGCCGCCCCCCAACCGGACTCCGGCGTCTCCTGCGCCTGCGCGCCCGGACGCTTCCATGTCGCTGCTGACGCACGTGATGGACCACAGTCTCGACGAGGGCTACGCGGAGGCCTCGGCCCGGCGCGAGGCGGACGGTACGGCGGGTCTGCCCCGCACCCTCCAAGCGAAACTGGGGCTGGCGGCCGGGCTCGTGGTCGCCGCCATGGTCGTCACGCTCGGCGCCGCCGAGGCGCAGATAGACGCGCCGGTGCTGGCCAAGGAGCGTCAGGAACTGATCGACCGGGTGGAGCGGGCCGATGAGCGGGTGCACGGTCTGGAGCGGGACGTCGACCGGCTGAGGACCGATGTCGCCGCGCGCCAGCGGGCGGCCCTCAAGCAGCCGGGCGGGGGCCAGGGGGAACTCGTGGCGCTGCTGTCCGGTGCCACCGAGGTCCGCGGGCCGGGTATCAAGCTCGTGGTGGACGACGCCAAGGACGCTTCCGCGGGCGGTGGCGGACCGCGCGAGAGCTCCGGCTTCTCGGACACCGGCCGGCTCCGCGACCGTGACATGCAGAAGATCGTCAACGGCCTGTGGCAGTCCGGGGCGGAGGCCGTTTCCATCAACGGGCAGCGGCTGACCGCACTGTCGGCGATCAGAGCCGCGGGTGACGCGATACTGGTCGACAACAGGCCGCTGGTGCCGCCGTACGAAGTGCTGGCGGTGGGGGACAAGAAGCGGCTCGGCACGGCTTTCCAGGACTCGGTGGACGGTCAGTACCTGCACGTGCTGCAGGAGAGCTACGGGATCCGCTACACCCTGTCCGCCGCGGACGAGGTGAGGCTGCCGGCCGCCTCCAGTCTGACCGTGCGTACAGCCACACCGGTAGAGCAGCAGAAGGGTGCATCGTGATCGCGGTACTGGGCCTCTTGGCCGGAGTGGTGGTCGGACTTCTGGTCCGGCCCGAAGTACCGGCCGTGGTGGAGCCATATCTGCCGATCGCCGTGGTGGCGGCGCTGGACGCGGTGTTCGGCGGGCTGCGCGCGATGCTGGACGGCATCTTCGTGGACAAGGTCTTCGTGGTGTCGTTCCTGTCGAACGTGGTCGTGGCCGCGCTGATCGTCTTCCTCGGTGACCAGCTCGGCGTCGGCTCGCAGCTGTCGACGGGTGTGGTCGTGGTCCTCGGCATCCGCATCTTCTCCAATGCCGCGGCCATCCGCCGGCACGTGTTCCGGGCGTGAGGCCGATGCGTACGAACGACGGTCCCGAAGAGCCGGACGCTGCGGGGGGCGCGCCGCAGGACGCCCCGGGGCAGCCCGCGGAGACCGGCCGGCAGCGGCTGGTGGCCGGGCTGTGGCCGCCGCGGGTGAGCCGGGCCCAATTGATCGTCGCGCTGCTGCTGTTCGTCCTGGGTCTGGGCCTGGCCATCCAGGTCCGGTCGAACGACTCCGGCGCGCTGCGCGGGGCCCGCCAGGAGGACCTCGTACGGATCCTCGACGAGCTCGACGGCCGGACCCAGCGTCTGGAGGACGAGAAGCAGCGGCTGGAGGATCAGCGGCGGGAGCTGGAGAGCAGCTCCAACCAGGCGGAAGAGGCCCGCAAGCAGACCGTGGAGAAGGAGCGTCAACTCGGGATCCTGGCCGGTACGGTGGCAGCGCAGGGTCCCGGTATCACGCTGAAGATCACCGATCCCACGGGCCAGGTGCAGTCCGACCAGCTGCTGGACACGCTTCAGGAACTGCGGGCGGCGGGGGCCGAGGCGATCCAGATCAACGGGGTGCGCATCGTGGCGGGCTCGTACTTCTCGGACGAGAACGGCGGGGTGGCGATCGACGGTAAGAAGATCACACAACCCTACGAGTTCAAGGTGATCGGCAAGCCCCAGGATCTGGAGCCGGCGCTCAACATCCCCGGCGGTGTCGTGCAGACGCTGGAGAAGGAGCAGGCCACCGTCGCCGTCACACGGTCGGCGAAGATCGTTGTGGATGCCTTGCGGGCTGCGAAGCAGCCTGACTACGCTCGGTCGTCATCGTGATGATGTGGAGTGAGGAGTGGAGCGGCTCACGTCGGCTGAGGCCTGCGGGGGGTCGGCGCACCGAAGTCGCGGTGCGTGGTGGAAACTGTCTGGTGGTTACGGACGTTGTGAGAATGTCCGGGTCGGCAGGTGTCTGCATTCGGAGTTCGTCCTGCCCCACGGGCGGGTCTGTTTCGGTCAAGGGGAATCGCCCGTGAAGTTGTTTGAGAAGTTGTTCGGCAAGAAGAACCGCGAGGAGAGCGGCGCGGCACGCCACCGTGCGGGGCACGGCGACGCGGAGGGGCAGGGCGACCGGCCGCTCTTCCGCGACGAGGTCGCCGGCGCGGGTGATGTTTCCGGCGCCCCCGGCGCGTCGGCTGTTGACCCTGCTGGTACCGGACGCATAGGTTTCAGTGAACCATCAACCTCAAGTGCGGGTGGAGGGTTTGCCCCCGACCCGTATGCCACCAATGCCTCCGCGGGGCAGCCGCGGCGCGAGGAGCCGTCCATGTCGGCCGAGCAGATTTGCAGCAGGTGCGGACACCGCAGCGATGCGGCCAGTCGGTTCTGCTCCAACTGCGGGGCGCCGCTGCGGGCGGGCCTGACGCCGGAGCGTGCCTCGGAGACCACGTCCACCATCTCGATCTCGGGCCTGGAGGCCTACGAGGCCGAGGTGTCGGGACAACCGCACGTGTCGTCCTCGCTGTCCCCCGAGGCCCAGGCCGCGGTGGAAGCACTGCCTCCCGGTTCCGCCCTGCTCATCGTGCGGCGCGGTCCCAACTCAGGCAGCCGCTTCCTGCTGGACGGCGAGCTGACCACGGCCGGCCGGCACCCGCAGAGCGACATCTTCCTGGACGACGTCACCGTCTCCCGGCGCCATGTCGAATTCCGCAGGACCCAGGACGGCGGCTTCACCGTCGCCGACGTCGGCAGCCTCAACGGCACGTACGTGAACCGTGAACCGATCGACTCCGTCGCCCTGCACAACGGCGACGAGGTGCAGATCGGCAAGTACCGGCTGGTCTTCTGCGCGAGCCTGCGGAGCATCTGACCCTGTAAAGGGAAGGTTCCATGCTGCGTACCCCGACCGGCGGTGCCCCGAAGAACGGCACCGCCGGTACCGCCGCCACCGCCGGGCGGCTGGTGAGCATCGGCACCGTGCTCACCACGCTGCGTGACGAGTTCCCCGAAGTCACGATCTCGAAGATCCGCTTTCTGGAGGCGGAGGGTCTCGTCGAGCCCCGGCGCACACCTTCCGGATACCGCAAGTTCAGCTCCGACGACGTGGAGCGGCTCGCCTGCATCCTGCGGCTGCAGCGTGACCACTACCTGCCGCTCAAGGTCATCCGCGAGCAGCTCGACGCGCTCGCACGCGGTGAGCAGATCCGTATCCCGGCGCCCGCGGGGCACGGGGAGGCGGCCGATCCCACCGGTCAGGCGGCCGTCTACGGCGAGGTGGGGCGGGAGCGGCCCACCGTGGCCCGTGTGGGTCGCGCCGAGCTGCTCGCGGCCGCCGACGTGGACGAGGTCCAGCTGGTCGAGTGGGAGTCGTACGGGCTGCTCGCCGAAAGGCCGGACGGCGGGTTCGACGCCGAGGCGGTCACGGTGGCCCGGCTGGTGGCCGACCTCGGGCGCTTCGGACTGGAACCCCGGCACCTGCGCGCCATGAAGGCCGCTGCGGACCGCGAGGCGGGTCTGGTGGAGCAGGTCGTGGCACCGCTGCGCCGGCATCGCAATCCGCAGACCAGGGCGCATGCGGAGGCCACCATGAAAGAGCTCGCGGGGCTCTCCGTACGGCTCCACGAGGCGCTCGTGCAGACCGCTCTCGGGGTTCGACTGAGGTGACGCAGGGGGGCCCGACTACCCAAACCTGCCGGGCAGGTCCTAGGGTTGCTGTGTGAACGAGCTCGACGTTGTGGGTGTCCGGGTGGAAATGCCCTCCAACCAACCGATCGTGCTCCTGCGTGAAGTGGGAGGCGACCGGTACCTCCCCATCTGGATCGGACCTGGGGAGGCGACCGCCATTGCCTTCGCGCAGCAGGGGATGGCCCCTGCCCGGCCGCTGACGCACGACCTGTTCAAGGACGTGCTGGAGGCGATCGGCGAGGAGCTCACCGAGGTCCGGATCACGGATCTGCGGGAGGGCGTCTTCTACGCGGAGCTCGTCTTCGCCAGCGGGGTCGAGGTGAGCGCGCGGCCGTCCGACGCCATAGCGCTCGCCCTGCGGACGGGGACGCCGATCTTCGGCAGTGACGGCGTGCTCGACGACGCCGGAATCGCCATTCCGGACGAGCAGGAGGACGAGGTGGAGAAGTTCCGCGAGTTCCTCGATCAGATCTCGCCCGAGGACTTCGGCACCGGCCCGCAGTGAGGCGCCGAGCGCGTCCTCTTCACGGTACTTTCGGCCCATTCGAGTAGCCTTTCCCCATAAAGGGATACGGGAAACCACTCTCAGGGTGATTATCACTCGGCGTGCCGAGTGTGGCGATCGTTGACGCACCCCTGGTGACTGCCTACCTTCGAGGTGGGCAGGCAAGGACGGAGGGTCGGCGTGAGGATCACGGGCGACGGTACGACCGGGGGTACCCCCGCACGGAGTGACGCTGGGCCGTATCCGCTGCACGGCGGTGCGGTCGGTTCCGCGCACCGTCAGCCGGAGTCGACGCCGGTCGGACCGGTGGGCGGGGACCCGGCGCCCGAGCAGATCGGATACCGCGGGCCGACGGCGTGCGCCGCGGCCGGCATCACCTATCGACAGCTCGACTACTGGGCGCGCACCGGGCTGGTCGAGCCCAGTGTGCGTGCGGCGTACGGCTCGGGCACGCAGCGGCTCTACAGCTTCCGCGACGTCGTCGTCCTCAAGATCGTCAAGCGTTTCCTGGACACCGGGGTGGCGCTGCAGAACATCCGTACGGCCGTGCAGCACCTGCATGACCGCGAGTTCTCGGATCTCGAGCGCATGACGCTGATGAGCGACGGCGCCACCGTGTACGAGTGCACCTCGCCGGATCAGGTCGTGAGTCTGCTCCAGGGCGGGCAGGGCGTCTTCGGCATCGCCGTGGGCGTGGCGTGGCGCGATGTGGAGAGCGCGCTGTCGCAGCTGCACGGGGAGCGCGTGGACACCGGCGAGACCCTGGTCAGACACAACCCGACGGACGAGCTGGCGGCCCGGCGCAACCGCGCCGTCTGATCCGGCCCCGGAAATGTCAGTGCCGTAGGGCAGCATCGGGGCTGTGAGAGCCGCGCCGACCATCCTGCATCTGGACATGGATGCCTTCTACGCCTCCGTCGAACAGGCGTCGAAGCCCAGCCTGCGGGGGAAGGCCGTCATCGTCGGCGGGCTGGGGCCGCGCGGGGTCGTCGCCACGGCGTCGTACGAGGCCAGGCGGTTCGGGGTGCACTCGGCCATGCCGATGGCGCAGGCGCGGCGGCTCTGCCCGAACGGCGCCTGTCTGATCCCGCGCTTCAGCCTCTACCGACAGGTCAGTGACGTGGTGATGGCCATGCTGCGGGAGCTGTCGCCGCTGGTGGAGCCGCTCAGCCTGGACGAGGCGTTCGTGGATCTGGAGGCCGGCGGGGTCGCCTTCGACGCGCCGACCGCCCGGGCGACGGGGGAGCGGCTGCGGGCGGACATCAGGGCCGCCACGGGGCTCAGCGGCTCGGTGGGACTGGCCGGGTCGAAGATGCTGGCCAAGGTGGCCTCCGAGGAGGCCAAGCCCGCCGGGCTGCTGTTGATCGAGCCGGGGACGGAGCGGGAACTGCTCGCGCCGATGTCGGTACGGACCCTGCCCGGGGTGGGGCCGGCCACCGGCGAGCACCTGCGGCGCGCCGGCATCACCACGGTGGGCGAGCTGGTGGAGGCCGGGGACGACGAGCTGGTCCGGATGGTCGGCCGCGCGCACGGTACGGGCCTGTACCGGATGGCGCTGGGGCTGGACGACCGGCCGGTGGTCGCGGAGCGGGACGCGAAGTCCGTATCGGTCGAGGACACCTTCGACGTGGATCTGCACGACCGGGTACGGATCCGGAACGAGGTGCAGAGGCTCGCCGACCGGTGTGTCCAGCGGCTCAAGGGGTCGGGGCACTCGGGGCGCACGATCGTGCTCAAGGTGCGGCGGTACGACTTCTCCACGCTGACGCGGTCCGAGACGCTGCGGGGGCCCACGGACGACCCCGGAGTGGTGCGGGAGGCGGCGGCGAGGCTGCTGGAAGGGGTGGACACCACGGGCGGCGTGCGACTGCTGGGGGTGGGGGTGACCGGGCTGGCGGACTACACCCAGGAGGACCTGTTCGCGCAGGTGCTCGCCGCCGAGCCGGATGCGGCCGCCGGTGCGACGGACAGGGGCGGTGGAGGCGGTGCGGACGGCACGGGGGGCGTGACCGAGTCGGAGGCGGCCTCTGGCGGTGCCCCAGGGGCCGCAGGGGCTGCAGGTGCCGCAGGGGCCTCAGGGCCCCAGGAGGGTGGGGATCCGTCCGCCGCTCCGGAGCCGGCACCGGAGCGGCGGTGGGCGGCCGGGAGCGACGTACGGCACGCCCTGTACGGGCCCGGATGGGTGCAGGGCAGCGGCGTCGGGAGGGTGACCGTACGGTTCGAACAGCCCGGATCGGAGCCCGGCCGGGTGCGGACCTTCCGGGTGGACGACCCCGAGCTGGAGCCGTCCGATCCGCTGCCGCTGGTGGGGGACGCAGAACCGGGTGCCGCCGACCGGGCCTGAGCCGAAGGCCCGATCCGCAAGGCCTGATCTGCAGCATCCGGGAGTCCGGAAGCCCGGCAGCTGGGTCCTCCGCCGCCCGACGATCAGCCCTCGTCTCCCGCCAGGTGTCCGAAGTCGTGGCGGAACTCGCTCGGCAGGGTCGTGTCCAGGCCGTAGTGGTGGTAGAGCTGCAGCTCCTGTTCCGGGGAGAGGTGGCGGCCGACTCCGAAGTCCGGGGCGTCCCTGATGAGGGAGCGGTCGAAGGGCACCCGCAGGGTGTCGCCCACCATCTCGCTCGGCTCCAGCGGGACGAAGGCGTCCCGGCTGAACATGCCCGTACGGACGGCCGCCCATTCCGGAACGCCCGTGGCATCGTCGAGGTAGACCTCGTCGATGGTGCCGATCTTGGTGCCGTTGCGGTCGAACGCCTTGCGGCCGATCAGGCTGCGCGGATCGATGTCGGTCTGCACGGTCCCTCCAATTGGTCGCAACTCCTCCGTAATGACTACAGAAGTGCATTTCAGCAGCGGGGGCCACTCGGGGGAGGGCCCGGATCCTCGCTGGTAGGCTGGGTGACGGCTGTCGACCCTGTGCGGGAGAGTCCTCCGAGTGAGCAAGACGGAGGCGCCGAAGGAGCAAATCCTCCCCGGAATCTCTCAGGCATACGTACCGCACGGACGAGGCCACTCTGGAAAGCAGGGGCGGGTACCGGGCGCGTAGTGCCGGTTCCTCTCCTCACCGACGGTGAAAGCCGGAGCTCTCGGGCGAACCCCCTGACTCCGGTGAAACTCTCAGGTTGAGATGACAGAGGGGGAGGCCGTCCGGGTGCCCGCGCCGTGGTGCCCCTCGCAGGTCATACGACCAGGAGGCCTCCGTACATGACCGCCAACCGCATTCCGCTCTCCCAGCTGGAGCGAGGCATCCCCTTCGAACAGCGCCACATCGGCCCTGATGCCGAGGCGCAGGCGAAGATGCTCGCCCATGTGGGCTACGGCTCCCTGGACGAACTGACCGCCGCCGCGGTCCCGGATGTGATCAAGACCGCCGAGGCGCTGAACCTGCCCGAGGCGCGCACCGAGGCCGAGGTGCTGGCCGAGCTGCGCTCGCTCGCCGACCGCAACCAGGTCCTCTCCTCCATGATCGGTCTCGGCTACTACGGGACCTTCACGCCGCCCGTCATCCTCCGCAACGTCATGGAGAACCCGGCCTGGTACACGGCGTACACGCCGTACCAGCCGGAGATCTCGCAGGGCCGCCTGGAGGCCCTCCTGAACTTCCAGACCGTCGTCGCCGACCTCACCGGCCTGCCGACCTCGGGCGCCTCGCTGCTCGACGAGGGCACCGCGGCCGCCGAGGCCATGACGCTGGCCCGCCGCGTGGGCAAGGCCAAGGGCAACGTCTTCCTCGTGGACGCCGACGCGCTGCCGCAGACCATCGCGGTCATCGAGACACGCGCCGAGCCGATCGGCATCGAGGTCGTCGTCGCCGACCTGTCCGCCGGCATCCCCGCCGAGATCGCCGAGCGTGGTGTCTACGGCGTGCTGGTCCAGTACCCGGGTGCCTCGGGCGCCGTCCGCGACATCAAGCCCGTCATCGACCAGGCCCACGAGCTCGGCGCGATCGTCGCCGTGTCCGCGGACCTGCTCGCGCTGACCCTGCTTACCTCGCCGGGTGCGCTGGGCGCGGACATCGCCGTCGGCACCACCCAGCGCTTCGGTGTCCCGATGGGCTTCGGCGGACCGCACGCCGGCTACATGGCCGTCCAGGACAAGCACGCCCGCTCGCTGCCCGGCCGCCTCGTCGGCGTCTCGGTGGACGCGGACGGCAACAAGGCGTACCGCCTGGCCCTGCAGACCCGCGAGCAGCACATCCGCCGCGAGAAGGCCACCAGTAACATCTGCACCGCGCAGGTGCTGCTCGCCGTCATGGCCGGCATGTACGCCGTCTACCACGGTCCGGACGGCCTGCGGACGATCGCCCGCCGGACCCACCGCTACGCGGCCCTGCTCGCCGCGGGCCTGACGGCCGGCGGGGTCGAGATCGTGCACGGCTCGTACTTCGACACCGTCACCGCCCGTGTTCCGGGCCGTGCCGCCGAGGTCGTCGCCGCCGCCCGCGAGGGAGGGGTCAACCTGTACCGGGTCGACGCCGACCTCGTCTCCGTCGCCTGCGACGAGACCACCCTGCGCGCCGACATCGAGGCCGTCTGGGCCGCCTTCGGTGTCACCGCCGACATCGAGGCGCTCGACGCGACCACGGACGAGACCCTGCCCGAGGGCCTGCTGCGCTCGGACGAGTACCTGACGCACCCGGTCTTCCACCAGCACCGCTCCGAGACCGCGATGCTGCGCTACCTGCGCAAGCTGTCGGACAAGGACTACGCGCTGGACCGCGGCATGATCCCGCTGGGCTCCTGCACCATGAAGCTCAACGCGACCACCGAGATGGAGCCGGTGACCAGGCCCGAGTTCGGCCAGCTGCACCCCTTCGCCCCCGTGGAGCAGGCCGAGGGCTACCTCACGCTCATCAACGAGCTGGAGGAACGTCTCTGCGAGGTCACCGGCTACGACAAGGTCTCCATCCAGCCGAACGCCGGCTCCCAGGGTGAGCTCGCCGGTCTGCTGGCCGTCCGCGCCTACCACCGCGCGAACGGCGACGAGCAGCGCACCATCTGCCTCATCCCGTCCTCCGCGCACGGCACCAACGCCGCGAGCGCCGTGATGGCCGGCATGAAGGTCGTCGTCGTCAAGACCGCCGACGACGGCGAGGTGGACGCGGACGACCTGCGCGCCAAGATCGAGCAGCACCGCGACGAGCTCGCCGTGCTGATGATCACCTACCCGTCCACGCACGGTGTGTTCGAGGAGCACGTCGCCGACATCTGCGCCCAGGTGCACGAGGCCGGCGGCCAGGTCTACGTCGACGGCGCCAACCTGAACGCCCTGGTCGGCCTCGCCAAGCCGGGTCACTTCGGCGGCGACGTCTCGCACCTGAACCTGCACAAGACCTTCTGTATCCCGCACGGCGGCGGCGGTCCGGGCGTCGGCCCGGTCGGTGTCCGGGCGCACCTGGCCCCGTACCTGCCGAACCACCCGCTCCAGCCGACCGCGGGGCCGGAGACGGGCGTCGGCCCGATCTCGGCCGCACCGTGGGGCTCGGCCGGCATCCTGCCGATCTCCTGGTCGTACGTGCGCCTCATGGGCGGCGAGGGCCTCAAGCGCGCCACCCAGGTGGCGGTGCTCGGCGCGAACTACATCGCCAAGCGCCTTGAGCCGCACTACCCGGTGCTCTACACGGGCCCGGGCAATCTGGTCGCGCACGAGTGCATCATCGACCTGCGCCCGCTGTCGAAGGCCACGGGTGTGAGCGTGGACGACATCGCCAAGCGTCTGATCGACTACGGCTTCCACGCGCCGACGATGTCCTTCCCGGTCGCCGGCACGCTGATGATCGAGCCGACGGAGTCCGAGGACCTCGCCGAGATCGACCGCTTCTGCGACGCGATGATCGCGATCCGCGGCGAGATCGAGCGGGTCGCGGGCGGCGAGTGGCCGGTGGACGACAACCCGCTGGCGAACTCCCCGCACACCGCGGCGGCTCTGGGCGGCGAGTGGAACCACCCGTACACCCGGGACGAGGCCGTCTTCCCGGGCGGGGTCACGGCCGCAGAGAAGTACTGGCCGCCGGTGCGCCGCATCGACGGTGCGTTCGGCGACCGCAACCTCGTGTGCTCCTGCCCGCCGCTGGACGAGTACGACAACTGAGCCGTCCAGCGACGGATGAGCGTCGTATGACATGAGCAAGGGGCCGGTCGGGAGAGTCTCCCGGACCGGCCCCTTCCTCGTGGCCGCCGTCGGTCGGGTCTCTTCGTCGCCTACGCCGCCGCGAGCGGGCGGTGCGGGGCGATGATCTGGCCGTCCGGCAGCAGCTCACCGGTGTCCTCGAAGAGCAGGACGCCATTGCACAGCAGGCTCCAGCCCTGTTCCGGGTGGTTGGCCACAGGGCGCGCGGCCTCCCGGTCGGCGGATTCGGCTGACGGGCAGGCTGGCTGGTGCTGGCACATGGATGCGTTCTTTCGCTGCGGTGTGGTCTGCGTGCTACGGCTCGATGCGTGATTCATGGCCGTCCCCCTGGGTCATCCCCGCACCCGCGGGGAGCGTGTCCTCAGTCTTCCCCCACGACAGCCGCTTCGCAGGTATTTCCCGGCAGCTGTCCTCACAGATTGAGGACGCATCACTCGTGCGGGCGGTTCAGGCCAACTCCCCTGTCATTTCGGATGGTTCGCGGATGGCCCCAAGGGACTAGGCCGGATGGGTGAATCGGGTCAGGCGGCGGGCGCGGCCAGTGAAGGAGGGGCCGGGGCCGCAGCGGGGGTCAGCCGGTGAGTGAGCACGGGCAGCAGCTCGGAGACCGGATGCGGCCGGTACGCGGCGATGCCGGGCGGCGCCGGGGCCAGTGGCACCAGCAGGTCCTCGCCGGCGGGCAGGCCGGCGGAAGGGTCGGCTCCCACCGCACCGTGCAGCCACAGGGTCAGCATGTACAGCTCCGGTACGGACAGCAGCCGCGGCTGGTAGCTCGTGCCCAGGGACTCCGCCTGGCGCAGGGCGCGCTCGGTGGCGGCGATGTAGGGCCCCTCGAAGAAATGGGAGAAGGCCCAGCCGTCCGGGGTCAGCCGGGTGTCGGCCGCGGCGACGTGGCGGTCCCCGCTGCGGATCAGGAACCGCCAGCCGGTCAGCCGCGTACGGGGCGGCCTGCCCCCGGCCGTGAGACCCGACATGTCGAGCCGGTCGAGGACGTGGACCGGAAGGGCGAGCTCGGCGGTCAGCGGCCCCTGGACCGTGCGCAGGGCCGGAGTGTGCGCCTCGTGGACGGCGGTGGGGGAACCGAGTGCCGCGAGGACGCTGCGCAGGGCGGGCGCGGGAGCCGGAGGGACATGCAGCGGCATGGTGGGTCGCCTCTCACTTGGGAGACCTGTGGAACGGGGGCAGGTGCGGACGGCGTTGTCGCATTCTGGGGCCAGAGGGGGGCCGAGGGGCAATGGCCGCGCGCCAACTCTCTGCCTCGTGCGCGGAGTTTATACGACATGTGTTCACGCAGTGTTTCGGCTAGCTGTCCGGCCTATTGCCGACAAGGTGCTTACCGGTCCCGCTGACATGGCATTCATGCCGGATGCGCGCGAACGTGCCGCGCTGACCTCGGAGGTTACCGGAAGGGGGCTCGGCTGGAAAGCGCCGGTTTTACGGAACGGGCAAAAGCGAAGAGGAATTTGCGCAACGCGACTTGCCAGGTGAATGTGCCGAAGCGCCCTTCGGCCAAACCGGCGCGCGCTCCTCGCCACGCACGCCCCCTCGGCGTTATGGATCACGATGCCGGGGCATCATCGACCGTACATGCGCGCCTGGATGCCCTGGGCCAGGCCACTGAGGAGGGACTCTTCGATGGGGGAGAAGGTCGTGGCGGGCGGATTCGACCTGTCCGATCGGCAGCGGTATCGAAGGAAGCTTCACGAGTGTCTGGAGGGACTGGAGATACTCCTGGCGGAGAAGAGGTTCGATCGCCCGAAGAACATGATGGGGCTGGAGATCGAGCTGAATCTCGCGGGTGCCGACGGGTTGCCGAGAATGATGAATGCCCAGGTGCTGGAGCGGATTGCGAGCCCCGATTTCCAGACGGAGCTGGGAATGTTCAATCTGGAGGTGAACGTCCTTCCGCACCGGCTCGGCGGCCGGGTATTCGACCAGCTCGCCGAGGAACTCAGTGCGGGGCTCGGCTATGCCCACCGGCAGGCTGCGGAGATCGACGCCGGTGTGGTGATGATCGGTATTCTGCCGACGATCTCCCGCGCCGACCTGGTCACCGCGAACCTCTCGGCGGTGGACCGCTACTCACTGCTCAATGAGCAGATCCTGATGATGCGCGGCGAGGACTTCACGCTCGACATCGACGGTGTCGAGCGGCTGATCTGGACCTCCGGGTCGATCGTGCCGGAGGCCGCCTGCACCTCCGTACAGCTGCACCTGCAGGTGACGCCGGCCCGGTTCTCGGCGGTGTGGAACGCGGCCCAGGCGGTGGCCGCGGCGCAGATAGCCGTCGGCGCCAACTCGCCCTTCCTGTTCGGGCGCGAGCTGTGGCGGGAGTCCCGGCCGCCGCTCTTCACGCAGGCCACCGACACCCGGCCGCCCGAGCTCCAGGCCCAGGGTGTCCGGCCGCGCACCTGGTTCGGGGAGCGGTGGGTGGACTCGGCGTACGAGCTCTTCGCCGAGAACGTCCGCTACTTCCCGTCCCTGCTGCCGATATGCGACGAGGAGGAGCCGCTGCGGGTGCTCGCCGGGGGCGGGGTGCCGGGGCTGCAGGAGCTGGTCCTGCACAACGGCACCGTCTACCGGTGGAACCGGCCCGTCTACGGCGTCGCGGACGGGATACCCCACCTGCGGGTGGAGAACCGGGTGCTGCCGGCCGGGCCGACGGTCGCCGACGTCGTCGCCAACGCCGCCTTCTACTACGGGCTCGTCCGCACGCTGGCCGACGAGCCGCGCCCGGTGTGGACCCGGCTGCCCTTCGCCGAGGCCGAGGCGAACTTCGACGCGGCCTGCCGATACGGGATCGACGCGCGGCTGCGGTGGCCGCGCCGGGGCCGGGCCGGGGGGCTGGCGAGTGTGCCCGCCGTGCGGCTGGTCCTGGACGAGCTGCTGCCGATGGCGGCCGCGGGGCTGGACGCCTGGGGCATCGAGCCCGCGGACCGGGACCACTACCTCGGCATCATCGAGGAGCGCTGCCGGCGGCGGGTGAACGGGGCGACCTGGCAGGTGGACACCTACCACCGGGCGCTCGCGACCGGGCTGGAGCGGGACGAGGCCCTGGCCGCGACCACGCGCCGGTACACCGAGCTGATGCACAAGGGCGACCCCGTGCACACCTGGCCCGTGGGCCTGGCCGAGGAGGTGAGCGCCTCCGTGCCGGCGGTGCGCTGAGCAGCCCGGCCTGCGCTGGGCCGGTGTGGCGTCCTGCCGTCCTGTCCAGCGCCGGGCCGTCCTGCTGTCCTGTCGTCCTGTCCAACGCCGGGCCCTGAGGCGGGGACCGCCGCGCGTCCGCCGGGCCGTCCGTCGATCCCGGTGATCCGGGTGATCCCACCCGCAGTGATCCTCCCGGTCCGCCGAGGAGGCAGTATGGGGTGGTCGCAACGGGATGGCAGGACGGGAGTCGGGCGTGCGGGCGGATCCGGAGCCGGTGTTCGTGGAGCTGAGCGAGGGCGGGCGGCGCAGCCTTCTGCGTACCGAGACCCTGCTCGTCCTGGCGCTGTCGCTGGGAGCCAGCGGGTTCTCCGCGCTGATCAGCTTCATAGGCTCGCTCACCAAACCGGGCGGCCTCAAGGACCAGGCCGCCACGCTCAACGGCTCGTACGCCCCCGGGCGGCCCTGGCTGGACCTGGCCTGGCAGCTGTTCGGCATCGCGACCGCACTGATCCCCGTCCTGCTGGTGGCGCACCTCCTGACCCGGGAGGGCGCACCCGGGCTGCGGGTCCTGGGCTTCGACCGCACCCGGCCCCTGTGGGACCTATGCCGGGGCGCTCTCGTCGCGGCCGGGATCGGGAGCGCGGGGCTGGCCTTCTACCTGGGCGCCCGGGCCACCGGCTTCAACCTCACGGTGGTGCCGGAGGCGCTGCCCGACGTGTGGTGGAAGTTCCCCGTACTGATCCTCTCCGCGATCCAGAACTCCGTGGTGGAGGAGGTCATCGTGCTGGCCTACCTGCTGCGCCGGCTCGACCAGCTGGGCTGGTCGCCGATGACCGCGCTGCTGGCCAGCTCCGTGCTGCGCGGCTCCTACCACCTCTATCAGGGCATCGGCGGATTCATCGGCAACGTGGTGATGGGCGTCGTCTTCGTCCTCGCCTACCGCCGCTGGGGACGGGTGGGACCGCTCGTCGTCGCGCACGCACTGCTCGACATCGTGGCCTTCGCCGGGTACGCCCTGCTCGCGGGCAGGGTGGACTGGCTGCCGACGCCGTGACGGGCGGGACCCGGCACGGCGCCCGGCGCGTTCACCGCCCTCCGCTCACGGGGCGGTGAGGAGTTCCCCGTCGAGCACGGTGACCGCGTGACCCGTCAGCAGAGTGCGTTCGCCCGCCAGGGTCACCCGTACGAGCCCCTGTCGCGCACCTCCCTGGAGGCCGGTCAGCTCGGTACGGCCCAGGCGCTGTGCCCAGAACGGGGCGAGCGCGGTGTGGGCGCTCCCGGTCACCGGGTCCTCGTCGATCCCGAAGGACGGGAAGAAGCCACGGGAGACGAAGTCGTACCCGAGGGACGGGTTCTCGGCGGCCGCCGTGACGATCACCCCCCGCTTGGCGAAGGCGCGCAGAGCGCCGTGATCCGGGTCCAGTTCGCGGACGGTCTTCTCGTCGGCGAGCTCGATCAGCAGGTCGCCGATGTGCGCGGAGGTGTCGTGCACGGAGAGGATCGGCGCCCCGCCGAGCGCATGGGCCACAGCGGTAGGCGCCGGGACCGGCGTCAGTGAGGACGTCGGAAAGTCCATGGTGATCGTGCCGTCCTCGGCGGTCTCGGCCGTGAGGACGCCGCAGCGCGCGGAGAACCGGATCAGTCCCGTGGCGAGGCCACCGGTCTTCAGCACGTGCGCCGTGGCGAGCGTGGCGTGGCCGCACATGTCGACCTCGGCGACCGGGGTGAACCAGCGCAGCGCCCAGTCGGCGTCCCCGCCGGGCGGCAGGGGGTGGGCGAAGGCGGTCTCGGAGAGGTTCACCTCGGCGGCGACCTGCTGGAGCCAGGCGTCCGGGGGGAACGCGGTGTCGAGGATCAGGACTCCGGCGGGGTTCCCATGGAACGGGCGGTCGGTGAAGGCGTCGACGATTCGGATGCGCATGCACCGACGTTAGGGCGGTTCCCCGATCGCCGACAAAGGCCAATTCGGGGTGACTGGTCTCCTGTTGCGAACCGGGGGCCGAGCGGGTGTCGCCCTCGGGTGGTCGACCTCGTGCTCGCCCCTCCATGCGCCGGCTTCAGGATCAGTCCCGTACCAGCAGCACCGCGGCAGCCAGGGCGACCCCCAGGGCGAGGGCGAGGAAGCCGTGGACCAGCCGGTGGTCGCGGAGCACCGGCACGAACCGGTCCAGGGCGAAGCGGCCGGGACCGGTGAGCGCGATGGTGACGGACGCGGCGATGATCAGGGACTCGAACTCGATCCCTTCCTGGCCGAGCACGGAGCCGGTCCACTTGACCGCGATGGCGTTGATCATGACGCCGACGATGCCGGCGGCGGCCAGCGGGGTGAACAGGCCGAGGATCAGGCCCAGACCTCCCAGCGTCTCGGTCAGGCCCGCGATTCCCGCCATGGTCTCGCCCGCCGGGTAGCCGGCCTTGCTGAAGAACATGCCCGTGACCTTGATGCCGGGGCCGTCGAACCACTGGAACAGCTTCTGTGTTCCATGGACGGCCATGATCGCGCCGAGCACGACGCGCAGCACGGGCATACCGACGTCCCAGGGGGTGATTCTGCCGCCGGACGTGGTGCGGGGAGCAGCGGAGAAGAGGGTGGTGGTCATCGTGGCTCTTTCTGTCGAGGGCGAGGGCGAGGGCGAGGGCGAGGGGCCGGCCGGACGGGACGGGACTCTCGGCGAGTCCCGTCCGGAAGCCGACCCGCGGGTTGCGGGGGCGGAGCGATCTCTCCGTGACGGACATCCCACCCAGGGTGACGAACGGTCGGGAGGGCTGCCTGGCGGGCGATGCCCGGGTCTCTACTAGTTGAACTATTGCCGATATATCGTTGACGCATCGCGATCGCTCATCGATAGTGGAGATATCGGAGAACCGATGTCCACATCACGACGTGACGAAAGGAGCGAGGTCATGCGTTCACACGGACAGCACGGACACGGCCCCGGCCACGGGCATGAGCACGGACGGGGCCACGGTCACTGCGGGCCTGATCGTCGGGAGGGGTATCCGGGGCGGCGAGCCGCCTTTGGGCCGTTCGGGCCGCCCTTCGGTGGAGGGCCCTTCGGCGGCCGCGGCGGGCGTGGGGGACCGCGGGGCCGGGCGCGGCGCGGTGACGTGCGCGCCTCGATCCTGGCGCTGCTCGCCGACCGGCCGATGCACGGCTACGAGATGATCCAGGAGATCGGCGAGCGCAGCGGCGGGGCCTGGAAGCCCAGCCCGGGCTCCGTCTATCCGACCCTGCAGCTGCTCGAGGACGAGGGGCTCATCACCAACGAGAGCGAGGGCGGCAAGAAGCTGTTCACGCTCACCGACGCCGGCCGTGCCGAGGCCGAGTCGGGCCCGGACGCCCCGTGGGCGGATGCCGGGCGCGGCTTCGACTTCGAGGCGATGCAGGAGGTCAGGACGGCCGGCATCGGCCTGATGGAGGCCTTCGCGCAGGTCTTCAAGACCGGCACCCCCGAGCAGCGGGAGAAGGCGGTGGGGGTCGTCAACGACGCCCGCAAGAAGCTCTACCTGATCCTGGCCGACGAGCACTGAGTGCGCCCGCCCGGTCCTCCCCGTAACGAGCGGCGCGCCCCGCGAGTCTTCTCG
>NZ_JBSGZI010000126.1:0-20939 GCF_053610945.1 Streptomyces sp. NPDC054849 | reverse complement strand
CGGCCATTGAGGAGGGTTTGGGTCCGGTCGACGGCCCGCCCCTCGGAAGAGGGGCGGGCCGTCACACGGGAACTACGCGACATCACTTGTCGGAGTCGTCCTTGTCAGCGTCGTCGCCGGCGGCCTCGCCGTCGATCACGGGGATCAGGGAGAGCTTGCCGCGCTGGTCGATCTCGGCGATCTCCACCTGGACCTTGGAGCCGACCGCGAGCACGTCCTCGACGTTCTCCACGCGCTTGCCACCGGCGAGCTTGCGGATCTGCGAGATGTGCAGCAGGCCGTCCTTGCCCGGGAGCAGGGAGACGAAGGCACCAAAGGTGGTGGTCTTGACGACCGTACCCAGGTAGCGCTCGCCGACCTCCGGCATGGTCGGGTTGGCGATGCTGTTGATCGTGGCGCGGGCGGCCTCGGCGGCCGGACCGTCGGAGGCACCGATGTAGATGGTGCCGTCGTCCTCGATCGTGATCTCGGCGCCGGTGTCCTCCTGGATCTGGTTGATCATCTTGCCCTTGGGGCCGATGACCTCACCGATCTTGTCCACCGGGATCTTGACGGTGATGATCCGGGGGGCGAACGGGGACATCGCGTCCGGCGTGTCGATCGCTTCCATCATCACGTCGAGGATGTGGAGGCGGGCGTCGCGGGCCTGCTTGAGCGCCGCGGCCAGGACGGAGGCGGGGATGCCGTCCAGCTTGGTGTCCAGCTGGAGGGCGGTGACGAACTCCTTGGTGCCGGCGACCTTGAAGTCCATGTCGCCGAAGGCGTCCTCCGCACCGAGGATGTCGGTGAGGGCGACGTAGTGCGTCTTGCCGTCGATCTCCTGGGAGATCAGACCCATGGCGATACCGGCGACGGGGGCCTTGAGGGGCACACCGGCGTTCAGCAGCGACATGGTGGAGGCGCAGACCGAGCCCATGGACGTCGAACCGTTGGAGCCGAGGGCCTCGGACACCTGGCGGATCGCGTAGGGGAACTCCTCGCGGGTCGGGAGGACCGGCACGATCGCGCGCTCGGCGAGCGCGCCGTGGCCGATCTCGCGGCGCTTCGGCGAACCGACGCGGCCGGTCTCGCCGACGGAGTACGGCGGGAAGTTGTAGTTGTGCATGTAGCGCTTGCGGGTCACCGGGGAGAGGGTGTCCAGCTGCTGCTCCATGCGGAGCATGTTGAGGGTGGTGACGCCCAGGATCTGGGTCTCGCCACGCTCGAACAGCGCCGAGCCGTGCACGCGCGGGATGGCCTCGACCTCGGCGGCGAGGGTGCGGATGTCCGTGATCCCGCGGCCGTCGATGCGGACCTTGTCCTTGATGACGCGCTCGCGCACCAGGGCCTTGGTCAGGCTGCGGTACGCGGCGGAGATCTCCTTCTCGCGGCCTTCGAAGGCCGGGAGGAGCTTCTCGGCGGCGATCTCCTTGACGCGGTCCAGCTCGGTCTCGCGGTCCTGCTTGCCCGCGATGGTCAGCGCCTGGGAGAGCTCGCCCTTGACCGCGGCCTGGAGGGCCTCGTACACGTCGTCCTGGTAGTCCAGGAAGACCGGGAACTCGCCCTCGGGCTTCGCTGCCTTGGCGGCCAGGTCGGCCTGGGCCTTGCAGAGGACCTTGATGAACGGCTTCGCGGCGTCGAGACCCGCGGCGACGATCTCCTCGGTCGGCGCCTCGGCGCCGTCCTTGACGAGGGCGATGGTCCTCTCGGTGGCCTCGGCCTCGACCATCATGATCGCGACGTCGCCGTCGTCCAGGACGCGGCCCGCGACGACCATGTCGAAGACGGCGTCCTCGAGCTCGGTGTGCGTCGGGAACGCCACCCACTGGCCGCGGATCAGCGCGACGCGGACGCCGCCGATCGGGCCGGAGAAGGGCAGGCCGGCCAGCTGCGTGGACGCGGACGCGGCGTTGATCGCCACGACGTCGTACAGGTGGTCGGGGTTGAGCGCCATGATCGTGGCGACGACCTGGATCTCGTTGCGCAGGCCCTTCTTGAAGGACGGGCGCAGCGGGCGGTCGATCAGGCGGCAGGTGAGGATCGCGTCCTCGGAGGGGCGGCCCTCACGGCGGAAGAAGGAGCCGGGGATCTTGCCGGCCGCGTACTGCCGCTCCTCGACGTCCACCGTCAGGGGGAAGAAGTCGAGCTGGTCCTTGGGCTTCTTCGACGCGGTGGTGGCGGACAGCACCATCGTGTCGTCGTCCAGGTAGGCAACGGCGGAGCCGGCGGCCTGGCGGGCCAGACGGCCCGTCTCGAAGCGGATGGTGCGGGTGCCGAAGGAACCGTTGTCAATGACGGCCTCGGCGTAGTGGGTCTCGTTCTCCACTAGCGTTTTCTCCATTTTCGTCGTCTCCGTCCGTCGCCCGTGTGGCGGTGGACGGTTGCGGAGAAGCGCTCCTGGCCTGGGGCCGGTCTTCGATCGAAGCACCCGGTTCGCTGCCCGTGGGGGCATTCCGGGTGCCACTACCGAGGACCGGCGGCGTAGGGAGGGCGCTTCTCCTCTTCTGTTGTGCACGTCTTCGCACGTCTTGATCAGACGTACACGTGCGTCCTTTCCAGACTACAAAGGGTCCGGTCCGTCCCGCACGTACAGCAAAGGGAGCGGCCCCCGGATGTGGGAACCGCTCCCTTCACGGCGTGTTACTTGGCGCCGGCCGCACCGCGGCGGATGCCGAGGCGCTCGACCAGCGTACGGAAGCGCTGGATGTCCTTCTTGGCCAGGTACTGCAGCAGGCGGCGACGCTGGCCGACCAGGATCAGCAGACCACGACGGGAGTGGTGGTCGTGCTTGTGCGTCTTGAGGTGCTCGGTCAGGTCCGAGATGCGGCGGGAGAGCATCGCAACCTGGACCTCGGGGGAGCCGGTGTCGCCCTCCTTGGCACCAAACTCTGCGATGATCTGCTTCTTCGTAGCGGCGTCGAGCGGCACGCGTACTCCTCGTATGGGTCTTCGTAGCCCCCGAGTGCCCCAGGTCTGAATCTCTGGGGAGCTTCCGTAACTCGGGAGGCGGGGTCCGCTGAGCGCAGTCCGCAGACCCTTGGCAAAGGAGTCCGGGGACGCGTACACAAACGGCCGTCACACAGCGTACCAGGCTGCCGCTCGGCCCCGTCTCAGCTGGTGAGAGCCCGGGCCCGGGCGTAGACGTCCAGGACGGCCAGGGCCAGTGGCACCAGGCTGAGCAGGACCGCCGCCTCGGTGAGGTCGAGCAGGCGCCCCCAGAAGGGTGACAGACCCTTGCGGGGAATGACCAGCGCAATTCCGGCGAGGAGGGCCGCTCCGGCCGCGACGGCGGCGGTCAGCCAGATCGTACGGAGGTCCAGGCCGCTGCGGTCCTGCTCCAGGACGAGCGCTTCGAGCAGGTCGGTCGGCGGGTGCAGGGCCATGCCCAGGATCAGCAGCGCGACGGCGGCCAGTCCGGCGGTCAGGGCGCACACCACCTGGGAGGTGTAGCGGAAGAGGCGGGCGCGCAGCAGCATCGCGAGGCCGGTGGCCAGGGCCAGCAGGCGGCCCCAGGTGTTGTCGGAGAAGCCGAGGACGGCGGCGGCTCCGACGGTGACGGCGGCGCAGCCGCCGACCAGGCCGAGCAGCATCTCGTGGCCGCGGCGGGCCTGGGCCGCGATCGCCTCGGCGTCCAGCGGGGTGCCCGGGTCCTGCTGGTCGGAGCCGGACTGGTCACCGTACGGATCGGCCTCGTAGCGGTCGGGGGTGGCCGTGTGCTCGGTGTACTCGTCCGTGGCGCTCTGGGGGGCCGCGTAGCCGATCGGCAGGCGGGCGAAGCGGGCGGAGAGGCCGGGGAGGAAGGCGACGAGGCCGATGGCGACGGGGGCGCAGACGGCCGCGGTGTAGGTGGCGGAGGCCTCGGTGGCGATGGCGACGAAGGTGGCGAGGGTGCCGGCGGCGGCGACGAAGGTGGCCGCGACGAAGGGGGCGTCGCCACTGGGGGTGAGCGCGACCAGGGCGACGGACGCGACCAGGACGCAGACGCAGCCGAGCAGGAACTGGAGCCGGCCGGGGCCGTGGCCGGCAGCGGGGGCGATGATGCCGGAGCCGGCGATCAACAGGTGCGGCAGGGCGCCGAGGCCCAGCGCCACGGCGGAGCCGCGGTCCCGGTAGACCCGGGCGCGCACGCCGGCCACACCGGTCAGCAGGACGCCCACGGCGCCCGCGATGATGCCGGGCAGGCCGTGCATGTCGTGGCGGATCGGGTCGGCGTACCAGAGGACGAAGCCCAGCATGACGAGCAGCAGGGCGGCGCCGGCCAGGCCCGCGCCGCGCAGCATGTCGTCGCTCCATCGGTGCCGGTCGCGGACGACGGCGGAGGCGACGGCGTCGGACACGTCGTCGAACACGGCCGGCGGCAGGGACTCGGCGAAGGGACGCAGGCTCAGCACCTCGCCGTCGAGGACCTGTTGGGCGGCGAGCGTGCGCGCGCCGTCGAGGACGGTGCCGGAGCGGCGTACGAGGTGGAAGCCGGTCGGGGCGCCGACGGGCTGGGTCTGGCCGGTGAGGCGCAGCAGCTCGGGGTAGACGTCGGCGACGGCGATGTCCTCGGGGAGGGCGACGTCGATCCGGCTGTCGGGAGCGACGACGGTGACCCTGCAGAAACCCGTCGTACCGGCCGTACTCACCTGTGTGACCCCCCTGGTTGGCGCCCGCACCGGCGGACGATTCGCGGATGCGCATGCTGCGCGCGCCACCCTACAGGGGGCACGTCCCGGCGATGGCTGGGGGAGTGCGGCCGACAGTCGGCAAGTAGGATCACGGTCGCGTGGGGGAGACCCCCTTCGCGCCCGGGACTTGGGGGCGCCGGTTGCGACGTCCCGTCCGTTTTCGAGGGATTGATGCTCCGGTGAGCCAGATCGTCGTCAAACGCCCGCCGCGGGCCCTGCCGCCCGAAGTGCCTTCGGACGAGCTGCGGCTGGAAGCTCCGCCGGAACTTCCGCGCGGGCAGCAGGAGGGCATGCTGATGCAGCTCCTGCCGATGCTCGGCATGGGCTCCTCCGCCGTCTTCTTCTTCATGCCGGGTGCGGCGCCCTTCATGCGCATCATGGGTGTGCTGATGCTGGTGTCGACGGTGGCCATGGTCGTCGCCCAGCTGGTGCGCCACCGGCGCGGTACGCAGGGGCAAATGGCCGATGTGCGCCGGGACTACCTCAAATACCTGGCGCAGACGCGTCGTCAGGTACGCCGGACCGCACGGTTCCAGCGCGACGCGCAGCTGTATCTGCACCCGGCCCCCGAGCAGTTGTGGTCGGTGGTGGCGGAAGGCTCGCGGCTGTGGGAACGGCGGGTCGGCGACCAGGACTTCGGGCAGGCCCGGCTCGGGCTGGGTGCGCAGCGCCTGGCGACCGCACTGGTGGCGCCGGAGACGGCGCCCGTGGACGAGCTGGAGCCGCTGACGGCGGGCGCGATGCAGCGCTTCCTGAAGGTGCACTCCTCGCTGGACGGGCTGCCGATGGCGCTGTCCATACGGGCCTTCTACCACGTGACGGTGTCCGGGGAGCCGGAGTCCGCACGCAGTACGGCGCGGGCGATGGTCGCGCAGCTGGCGACGCTGCACTCCCCCGAGGACCTGACGGTGGCCGTGGTGGCCGCGCCGGGTGCGGTGCCCTCGTGGGACTGGACGAAGTGGCTGCCGCACACGCAGGTCCCGGGTCAGGTCGACGGGGCGGGTACGAAGCGGCTGTTCGGCGACGACCTCGCCGAGCTGGAGGGGCTGCTGGCGCCCCGGCTGGAGGGCAGGCCGCGGTTCAGCCGGGAGGTGTCCCCCGTACTGGACCAGCCGCACCTGGTGGTCGTGCTGGACGGTGGCATGGTGCCGCCGGACTCCGCGTTCGCGGCGGCCGAGGGGCTGCAGGGCGTCACCATCGTCGAGGTCGTCGCGGGCGAGCTGGACGAGCCGCGCGGCGGGCTGTCGGTCGTGGTGCGGCCGGGCCGGCTGCGGCTGGAGTCGGGTGCGGGGGTCGCCTACGAGGGCGTTCCGGACACGCTGTCGCTGCCCGCGGCCGAGGCCCTCGCCCGGCAGCTGGCGCCGCTGCGCACCGGCGGCGGGGACGACGACGAGCCGCTGCTGGCCAATCTGGACTTCACCGACCTGCTGAACCTGGGCGACGCGGCAGCGGTCGACGTGGCGCGGACCTGGCGGCCGAGGTCGGCCGGTGAGCGGCTGCGCGTTCCGATCGGTGTCGGCGAGGACGGCGCCCCGGTCATGCTGGACCTCAAGGAGGCCGCGCAGGAGGGCATGGGTCCGCACGGTCTGTGCGTGGGCGCGACCGGTTCCGGCAAGTCGGAGCTGCTGCGCACGCTGGTGCTGGGTCTCGCGGTCACGCACACCTCGGAGACGCTGAACTTCGTCCTCGCCGACTTCAAGGGCGGTGCGACCTTCACCGGCATGGGGCAGATGCCGCACGTCGCGGCCGTCATCACCAACCTGGCGGACGACCTCACGCTCGTGGACCGCATGGGCGACTCGATCCGCGGTGAGCTCCAGCGCCGTCAGGAGCTGCTGCGGTCGGCGGGCAACTACGCGAACATCCACGACTACGAGAAGGCCCGCGCGGCCGGCGCCCCGCTGGAGCCGCTGGCCTCGCTGGTGCTGGTCATCGACGAGTTCTCCGAGCTGCTCACGGCGAAGCCGGACTTCATCGACATGTTCATCCAGATCGGCCGCATCGGCCGGTCGCTGGGCGTGCACCTGCTGCTGGCCTCGCAGCGTCTGGAGGAGGGCAAGCTGCGCGGGCTGGACACGTACCTGTCGTACCGGATCGGTCTGCGGACCTTCTCGGCGGCGGAGTCGCGGACGGCGATCGGCGTGCCGGACGCCTATCACCTGCCGTCGGTGCCCGGTTCGGGCTATCTGAAGTTCGGTACGGACGAGATGACCCGCTTCAAGGCGGCGTACGTCTCGGGCACCTACCGCTCGGGCGGGCCGGACCTGTCGGTGGGGCTGTTCCCGGTGGAGCGCAGGCCCGCGCTGTTCACGGCGGCCCCGGTGCCGGTGGTGTACGCGGCTCCGGACCCGGCGTACCTGGCGGCGCAGCCGGTGCGGGAGGACGACGCGCTCGCGGACACGGTGCTGGACGTGATCGTGAGCCGGCTGGAGGGGCAGGGGGTGCCGGCGCACCAGGTGTGGCTGCCGCCGCTGGACCAGGCTCCGCCGCTGGACCAGCTGCTGCCGGCGCTGGCGCCGAGCGCGGAGCGCGGGCTGCACGCGGACGGGTACACGCGGCCCGGCGGGCTCGTCGTACCGCTCGGCCTCATCGACAAGCCGTTCGAGCAGCGGCGCGAGGTGCTGTACCGGGACTTCTCGGGTGCGGCGGGCCACATGATGGTGGTCGGCGGTCCGCAGTCGGGCAAGTCGACGCTGATGCGGACGCTGATCTCCTCCTTCGCGCTCACCCACACCCCCCGCGAAGTGCAGTTCTACGGATTGGACTTCGGTGGTGGCAGCCTGTCGTCCGTCGCCGAGCTGCCGCACGTGGGCGGCATCGCCTCGCGCCTGGACCCGGAGCGGGTCCGGCGTACGGTCGCGGAGGTGGGGGGCATCCTCAACCGCCGCGAGGAGTTCTTCCGCTCGAACAACATCGACTCGATCAACACCTACCGGCGCCGGCGCGCGGCGGGTGACCTGCCGGGCGAACCGTGGGGCGACGTGTTCCTGATCGTCGACGGCTGGGGCACCTTCCGGGGCGAGTACGAGGGCCTGGAGCAGATCGTCACGGACATCGCGGCCCGCGGTCTGGGCTACGGCATCCACGTGGTGATCACCGCGGCGCGGTACATGGAGGTACGGGCGGCCCTCAAGGACCAGATGCTCAGCCGGCTGGAACTGCGGCTCGGCGACACCATGGACTCCGAGTTCGACCGCAAGGTGGCGGCGAACGTCCCCACGGGGATGCCGGGCCGCGGCCAGGTGGCGGAGAAGCTCCACTTCCTGGGCGCGCTGCCGCGGATCGACGGCTCGCACGAGGCCGGGGACCTCTCGGAGGCCACGGCGGCCTTCGTGGAAGCGGTGAAGCAGAACTGGTCGGGGCAGGCGGCTCCGGGCGTACGGCTCCTGCCTCGGCTGCTCCACTCCGACCAGCTGCCGAAGGGCGGGGAGTTCCCCGACCGCGGCATCGCGATCGGCATCGACGAGACCGATCTGGAGCCGGTGTTCATCGACTTCGAGTCGGATCCGTTCCTCCTCGTCTTCGGCGAGAGCGAGTCGGGCAAGACGAACCTGCTGCGGCTCATCGCCCAGCAGATCGCGCAGCGCTACACGCCGGACCAGGCGCGTCTGGTCGTGGGCGACTACCGGCGCAGCCTGCTCGGGGCGCTGCCGGAGGAGCACCTGCTGGAGTACGCGCCGATGGTGAGCTCCCTGCAGATGCACATGGAGGCCCTGGGCGGGGTGTTCTCGCGGCGGCAGCCGCCGACCGACGTCACTCCGCAGCAGCTGCGCGACCGCAGCTGGTGGACGGGCCCGGACGTGTTCATCATCATCGACGACTACGACCTGGTGTCGACCAGCCAGGGCAATCCGCTGGCGCCGCTCGTGGAGTACCTGCCCTTCGCCCGGGACACGGGTGTCCGCTTCATCATCGCGCGCAACTCGGCGGGCGCCTCGCGCTCGCTGTACGAGCCGTTCATGCAGCGGTTCAAGGAGCTGGGCGCGCAGGGACTCGTCCTGTCGGGAGACCCGTCCGAGGGCGACCTGGTCGGCAACGTGCGGCCGCGTCCGATGCCGCCGGGCCGGGCCTACTTCGCCTCGCGCAGGCGGGGTACGTCGCTGGTCCAGCTGGGCCGGATGCCGGGTCTGTGAGCCTCTGCCCGGTGGCCGGCCGCGGCGCCGGCCACCGGGCGGATCGGCTGGAAATCCGTCCCGGCCGGCGGCGCAGCCCCGATAATCGGCGGTGAAGACCGCGCCACCGAGGGAAAGGCCGCCCATGGGCACCCAGCAGGAGAAGGACGAGCTGTACGCGCTCGACATCAGCGGTGTGGAGTGGGAGGGTCCGCCCGGGACCAGCCCGGACGAGGAGCGCGTCGAGATCGCCCGGCTTCCCGAGGGGGCGGTGGCCATGCGGTCCTCGCTGGACCGGGACACGGTGCTGCGCTACACCGCCGCCGAGTGGGAGGCCTTCGTACTCGGGGCGAGGGACGGCGAGTTCGACCTCGACCGCCACGAGCCCTGAGGGGCCGGCGCACGGTACGCCGAAGGGGCGCGCCCGGTGCGGGCGCGCCCCTTCGGCACGTGCGGAGTGACGAGGGCCGGGCTCAGTAGGCCTCGGTGAACAGGCGCGAGGCCTTCACGTCGGTGGCGCGGTAGTCGCCCTTGCCCTGCTCGATGAGCTTGGCGATCTTCTCCAGCTCCTTGTTCATCACGTCGGCCTTGCCCTTGTACTTGCCCTGAAGGGTGACGTACTCGCGGTGCGCCTCACCGTCCCAGGTGTCCGTGACGACCTTCAGGGCCTGTTCCATCTCGTCCAGGTCCTTGAGGATGTTCGAGGAGACGACGCGGATGCGGTCCGCCATCTGCTGAACGGTCTCATACCGGACCCGGGTGTTCCCGTCGTTACCCGACATGTTCTTCTCCTTCTCGCTGCGACCGGCTGGAAAACGCGTGGTGTCAGACGCTCTCGAGGCCCGAACGCGGGCCGGAGCCGGACGTGGGCTGGACGGCCGACTTGAACGCGGCACGCACCTCTTCGTCCTGGGCGTTGCTGAGGTTCTTCGTCTGCGCCACCGCGTTGTGCAGGACACCGAGCAGCCTGCGGATCTCGTCGTGGCTGTCGTTGAGCGTCGTCTGGGCGGTGATGAAGCCCGAGGCACCCACACCGGTCCAGCCTGCGCTCACGGTGGCGAGGATGTCGGCCAGTTCGCGGGCCTGCCTGGTGACGGCGTTGGCCGTCGTCTCGATCTTGTTCTTCGCCTGGACGACCGGATCGTCTGCAAGTCCGAAGGTGTTCGTGCTCATCGAAGCTCCTCACTTCTCAATTCGCCGGCAGAACCGGCGGATTGCGCAGCGGAGCGGACGCGCCTGGCGCGGATGTGAGCCGCGCGCCCCGGGCTGTCCCCCTCCGCTTCACGCGATCCCCCGATCACACTCGTGAAGCCTGGTGTCACTCTAGCCAGTTCATCTGACAGGCCCAACACCGGCAGCCCGCCTCCCTTGATGAACTGTGGCCGTTCACTGCAAACGGCGTCGGCGGTTGCGGGCGTCCCGCACGACCGTTGCGGTACCCGCGATGACCGCGATCAGGACGGCGCCGATACCGAGAGCGTATGTGCCGAAGCGCTCCTCGCGCTCCTGCGCCGTCTCGGTGAGCTGCAGCGGCGCCGCCTCGGGGGCGGCGGCCGGAGGCGGGCCGGGGTCCGGGACCGGGGCCTTCGGGGCCTGCTGGTCCTGGCTGAGCGCGCGCACCGGGTCGACGATGCCCCAACCGACGTAGTCGTCGCGGTCCTTGACCGCACGCTCGGCGGTGTTCTGGATCTGCCAGACGATCTGCTGGGCGGACCAGTCCCCGTGCTCGGCGCGCAGCAGGGCGGCGACCCCGGCGACGTACGGCGCGGAGAAGCTGGTGCCGTTGTCGATGCACTGGCCGAAGCCCGGGACGGTGGAGACCATGTCGACGCCGGGAGCCGCGACCCCGATGAAGTCGCCGGGCTGGGAGAACGCGGCGCGCTCGTTGTTGCGGTCCGAGGCGCCCACCGCGAGCACGCCGGGGAAGGCCGCCGGGTAGGTCTTGCGCTTCTCGCCGCTCATGCCGTCGTTGCCCGCCGAGGCCACCACCACGACGTTGGCGGCGACGGCCTTCTGTACCGACTTGGCGAGATCGGAGTCCGCGGACAGCGGCACGTCGGTGTCCTGGGAGATGTTGATCACGTGGGCGCCCTTGGCCACCGCGTGGTCGATCGCCTGGCTCAGGGACAGGGCGTTGCCCTTGCCCTGCCCGTCGTTCTGCCGGATCGGGATGATCGTGGCCTCGGGGGCCAGGCCGACGAAGCCGGTGCCCTCCTGGGGGCGGGCCGCGATGAGCCCGGCGACCTTGGTGCCGTGGCCGACGGTGTCGTTCGTGCCGTCGCCGCCCTTGGGGTCGACGAAGTCCTTGCCGGCGCCGGTGTCGATGGCGCCGCTGAGCTGCGGGTTCGCCCGGTCCACACCGGTGTCGATGACGGCGACCCGGACACTGCCGCCGTTCTTGTCCTTGCCCTTGGTCTGCACCCAGAGCTCGTCGAGCAGGAGCCGCTGCAGGGCCCAGGGGCGGTCCGCGATCTGCTTCTTCATGGGGAAGGTGCACTCCCCCGCGCCGTCGAGGCGCAGCGCGTACGGGGGGTGCAGCGCGTACGGGTGCAGCGCGTACGGGTGCAGCGCGTCCGCTCCGGCCGCGGAGGCCGGACCCGCGCCGAGGGCGGCCAGGGTCAGGGCGAGGGCGGCGGTGAGCAGGGCGCGCCGGGACTGCGGGGGCTGGGGCATCGGCGGCTTCCTCACGAACCCTGCGGCTGGCGGGCCGAGTTGGTGTCCAGGCGCGGACCCTTGGAGAGGAACTCCGACCAGGCGATGGGCACCATGGCCGGGGCGACGGTGCCGTAGCCGAGCCGGACCTGCGCCTGGCTGGCCTCGGGGCGGGCGTCCGTGCCGTCCTTCGACTGGTCGGGCGCGCCGATCTTCGACTGCTCGGCGTCGCTGTCGCCGTTGGCCTGGACGGCGTATCGCAGACCGGTGTCGGTGACCAGGAAGAGGGAGCCGCCGGCGGTGGTCTGCTTGCCCTGGACCTGGGTGTAGAGCAGCCCCGAGCCGGGGGTGACGTACGCGCTGGTGCCGCTGGCGGTGATGTCGATGGGGAAGCCGGTGCCCGCCCAGGTGCTCAGGGTCTGGTTGCCCTGGCCGTCGACGGAGCGCAGGACGTTGCAGACGGTGTCGCGGTGGGTGCCGCCGTTCGACTGCGTGCCGGCGGGCGCCGCCGTCTGGTTGATCCGGTCGGTCTTCTTCTGCGGCCACTTGACGGCGCCGGCGAAGGGGACGGCGTCCGGGTTGAGCGACTGGAGGTCGACCTCGCGGGCCTTGCCGTGCATGTTGAGGCCGTCGGTCGCGGGCGCCGAGATCAGCAGCCAGGCGGCGAAGTCGGAGACCGGCGCGACCTTTCCGGGCAGCACCACGTAGTGCTGCGCGCCGGAGCCTGTCTGGGCCTTGAGCACCATGCCGACCTTGTTGTCGGCGGTGGCCAGGCCGCTCACGCCGGCGTCGGCGCCGGCCTTGCCGGGGAGCGCCGGGAAGGACAGGTCGTCACCGGAGTTGAGGGTTCCCAGCCATTCCGGGGTGACCTGCTGCGGGGTCGCGCCGGTGCCGACCAGGGCGGTGGTCATCGTCCCGGCGGCCGGGGTGCCCTCCGGGAACTTGTACTTCGTCCCGCTCGCGTCGATCAGGTAGCGCTCCTGCCCCGGGCCGGTGCTCTGCACGTACAGCGACTGGGTGTCGGCGAGCCTGCGGGCGTCGTCCGTCTTGGCGGCCTCTCGGTCTGCGAGGACGAAGGTGGCGGTCTGCACGCCGCGGCCGTTGCCGCCCGGCTGCTGGCAGACGGCCCAGCGCTTGGCCTTGCCGGCGTCCTCCTTGGACGGGAGCCGGTCGGGGGCGTAGGGGATGCCGATGATGGGGCCGCGCGGCGGCTTGCCCGCGTCGAGGACCTTGTCCTCGACCTGGACGACCTTGAACTTCTTCGGATCCAGGAGGAGTCGGGCGGAGGCGAGATTCAGCACCGGGTGCAGGCGGGTCTGGTCCTTGCCGTTGACCTTCGTCGTCAGGACCACGTACCGGGTCGTCGAGTCCTTGCCGACGATGACCCTGGTCCCCGGCTCCGCCCAGCCCTTGGGCGCCGTCGGCTTGAACATGCCCCAGGCGCCGAATCCGGCGAGGACGACGGCGCCGAGGATCATTCCCGGAAGGACGGCGCGCAGCGGGCGCGGAGCGCCCTCCTCGGTCCCCGTGGCGGATGGCTGGAGGAACGCGGCCACCGTGCGCCGCTTCGCAAAGGTGTACGCGTTGAGCTCATCACGTCGTGATGCCATGACCGCCTGCTTCTCCCCGCACGGCCCGGCCGGTGAGTACGGTCCCCGGGCCTCGATTGTCGGACCGGGCACCTACTATGCCTCTTGACGGACGGTATGCACGGGCCGGGTAGGGTGAGGCTGCCGCTCAGCGCCTTCCGCACCGGGGTAATCAGGGCTTGTTGGGGTGGATTGGGGAGATTCCGGGGCCGTGCGGCAGGGTTCGCGCAGCGCCGGGACTCATGGGGTCTGGCCCCGGAAAGGGGAAGTGCGCGAGTGATGGCCACCGCGACGGAGCCGCAGACCGGCTCACCCGCACCCGCACGTGGCGGGGTGACGCCGCATCCGGAGTCGAGCCCCGGCCGCTTCGGGCCGTTCCGACTGCAACAGCTCGTACTGCTCCAGGTCGCCGCTGCCGCCCTGTTGGCCGCCTGGGTGGTCGAACCGCTGCTGCTGGTTCCCACGGGCGTCCTGGCGCTCGTCCTCGTGGTGCTCGCGGTCGTACGCCGTCACCAGCGCTCCCTGCCGGAATGGATCGGCAGCGCGCTCGCGCTGCGCGCGCGGCGCAGGCGGGCCGCGTCCCTCGTCGTGCCCGCGGGCACCGAGCCCGGACTCGCCCCGCTGGTCGAGGCCGATCCGGCCCTGCGCACACTCACGTTCAGCGACCGCGACCGCCGGCCGGTCGGGATGATCGGCGACGGGACCTTCCTGACCGCGGTCGTCCAGGTCGACACGGACGCCACCGCCCTGCGCCCCGACCGGGCGGCGAGGCCGCTGCCGCTCGCCGTCGTACGCGACATCCTCGAAGTGGACGGCATCCGGCTGGAGTCCGCACAGCTGGTGCAGCACACCCAGCCGGCGCCGGCCCCGCACCTGCCGGCCCAGTCGATGGCCACCCGTAACTACGCGCCGCTGCAGGCCCGGACGGGCACCCCGGCGGTGCGGCTGACCTGGATCGCGCTGAAGCTCGACCCGGAGCTGTGCCCCGAGGCGGTCGCCGCGCGCGGCGGCGGACTCGCGGGCGCGCAGCGGTGCCTGGTGCGCGCGGCCGACCAGTTGGCGAGCCGGCTGGCCGGAGCCGGGTTCAAGGCCACCGTGCTGACCGAGCAGGAGCTGACGGCGGCGCTGGCCACGTCCTCGTGCGCGAACCCGATGGCGATCACCCAGGCCGGGCGGTCGGCCAGCACCGGACGGCGCACCGAGGAGACCTCGCGGATCTGGCGCTGCGACGACCGGCGCCACACGACGTATTGGATAGGCCGCTGGCCGCAGCTGGGCGGCGCCGGGTCGGCGGCGCTGCCGCAGTTCGTGGCCCTGCTGACCTCTCTGCCCGCGCTTGCGACGAACTTCAGCCTGACGATGGCCCCCGCGGACCGGCAGGGCGTGACCCTGACCGGACACGTACGGGTGACCGGGCGCAGTGACGAGGAACTGGTCGCGGCGCGCAGGGAGTTGGAGCGGACCGCGCGGGGCGTGAAGACCGGGCTGGTGCGGCTCGACCGTGAACAGGTGCCGGGGCTGCTGGCTTCGCTGCCGCTGGGAGGGGCGCGATGAGGGGCGGTTTCGGGCTGGTCGGCCCGCGGCGGGAGCGGCACGTGGTGCCCGCGGCGGACATGGACCTGCTGGCGCTGCCCGTCGGGGACGACGGGGTCGTCATCGGCGTGGACGCCGAGGGGCGGTCGGCGGTGCTCGGCATCAACCGGCCGACGCCGTACGAGGTGACGCTGATCGGCGGTCTGTGGACGGCGCAGGTACTGGCGCTGCGCGCGGCGGCCACGGGTGCGCGCGTGGCGGTGGAGACCGGGCGCGGACAGGTGTGGTCCGGGCTGGCGCAGGCGGCCGGTGGCGGGCAGCAGTGCGTCACCCTGCACGAGGTGGGCCGGATCCCGCCGCAGGGTGCGTCGGCGGGCAGTCCCGTGCTGGTCATCCGCGACTGCGGGATGCGGCCGCCGCGCGGGCGTGTCGTGGCGGGGCCGTGGCAGTCGGTGCTGACCCTGCTGCCGTATCTGAGCCCGACGGCACCGCGGTTGCTGCAGCAGTCGTCCCTGGTGGGCGTGCAGCGGGTGTCCCCGGACGAGGCGGAGCAGATCGGCCGCCTGATGCAACTGCCTCGGCAGGCCGTCACCGCGCTGCCGACGCTGGGCGACGGGGTGACGCTGTGGTGTACGCCACGGGACCGGCAGTTCGTGATGACCCAGGGGACGGACGCGGAGACGGGCCTGCTGGGCGTGGCCCGGCGCATCGACTGACCGCGGCCCCCGAGGGCGGGCGGACAGTGGTGTCAGGGCGCGATTAGGCTGGGTGCGGGCGCGGCGAGGTGGGCGCCGGACCGGTGTGCGACAGACCAGGAGGACCAGTGAGCGGCGATCGGAACGAGAGGCGCGGCGGGACGTGGGACGTCCCGACGGACGATCAGTCCGACGCGGAGCCCGAACTGACGGGCGAGTTCACCATCGACTACACCCCGCCGGCCTGGTACACGCAGGACACGCCGCCGGCCGCGCAGGTGCCGGGGCTCCCCGAGGGCAGCGGCTTTGAACCCCACCGCCCGACGGACCTGGATTCGCCCTCGACGATGCGGATCGCTCCGCCGGCTCCGCGGAATCCGTCCGACGGCGCGGGCCTGCCCGCCCCGTTCCCGGCCGCCGCTGCGGCCCCGGTCGAGGCCGAGAGGGTCACCCCTCCTGCGCTCCCCTATTCCACTGCGGCCCCGATCGAGGCACCGGAGCCCTTCGAGGCCCCGGCGGCGGCTCCCGCGGCCGACGCTGCTGTCCCGGATGCGGCCCCGACCGCGGCTCCGGCCCCGTTCGAGGTTTCCGTCCCGGCAGAGACTGCGGCTCCGGTTCCCTTCGAGTCCTCGGCACCCGCTCGGTTCGAGGCTCCGGCGCCCGCCGACGCTGCCGCTCCGGCTCCGTTCTCGGCTCCTGCCCCTTCCGAATCTCCCGTTCCCGCTCCGGTCGAGGCTCCGGCTCCGGCTCCGGCTCCGGCTGACGCTGCTGCGCCCGCGCTCGAAGGACCGGCCCCGGTCGCGCCGTTCACTGCTCCCGCCGAGGCGGCCCAGCCGTACGCGATTCCCGCTCCGGCCCCCGCCGACGCCCCGCCCGCCGCCGTCGCGGCCCTTGCGCCCGTCGCCGCCCCCGACCCGGCCACCGAAGGCCCCGGCCCGGCGGCCGGGGCAGCATCCGGAGGCTGGGCCGGTCCGCAGGACACGCCCGCGGAGGGGACTGCGCTCCCGCCCTCCGCCGAACAGTCGGCGGCTCCGGTGGCCCCCAGGGACGTACCGCAGGCCGCCGGGGAGACTCCGTTCGGGGGACCCGCCGGTGAACTGCCGCCGCTGCCGCCCGCGTTCGCGACTCAGGACGCCTACCCGTTCCCGCCGCCGGCCCCGCAACAGCAGCAGGCCCACCCGCAGCCGCAGGCCCACCCGCAGCCGCAGCCGCAGCAGTACGACCCGCGCTCCGCCGGACAGTGGCCGGTCGGTCCCGGGCAGCAGCAGCCGCCGCAGCCCCAGCCGCAGGCGCACGACCCGCGTTACTCGGCAGGCCAGGCCGGCGGCGGCGGGGCACCGCTCGGCTACACCGCCGCCGTCGAGCTGTCCTCCGACCGCCTGCTGCGCAACAAGCAGAAGCCCAAGAACAACAACAACGGCGGTGTGGGCGGCCGCTTCCGCTTCGGGGGCAAGGCTGCCGAAGCGGAGCGCCAGCGCAAGCTGGAGCTGATCCGCACCCCGGTCATGTCCTGCTATCGCATCGCCGTCATCAGCCTCAAGGGCGGCGTCGGCAAGACCACGACCACCACCGCCCTCGGCGCCACCCTCGCCACCGAGCGCCAGGACAAGATCCTGGCCATCGACGCGAACCCCGACGCCGGCACGCTCGGCCGCCGTGTCCGCCGCGAGACCGGTGCCACGATCCGGGACCTGGTCCAGGCGATCCCGTACCTGAACTCGTACATGGACATCCGCCGCTTCACCTCGCAGGCGCCCTCCGGTCTGGAGATCATCGCCAACGACGTGGACCCGGCGGTCTCCACGACCTTCAACGACGAGGACTACCGCCGCGTCATCGAGACGCTGGGCCGTCAGTACCCGATCATCCTGACCGACTCGGGCACCGGTCTCCTCTACTCCGCCATGCGCGGCGTCCTGGACCTGGCCGATCAGCTGATCATCATCTCGACCCCGTCCGTGGACGGCGCCAGCAGCGCGAGCACCACCCTCGACTGGCTCTCCGCGCACGGGTACGCCGACCTCGTCTCCCGCTCCCTCACGGTCATCTCCGGGGTCCGCGAGACGAGCAAGATGATCAGGACCGAGGACATCGTCCAGCACTTCGAGACCCGCTGCCGCGGTGTCGTCGTGGTGCCGTTCGACGAGCACCTCGCGGCCGGCGCCGAGGTCGACCTCGACATGATGCGGCCCAAGACGCGCGAGGCCTACTTCAACCTCTCGGCGCTGGTGGCCGAGGACTTCGTGCGGGCCCAGCAGCAGGCGCCGCAGGGTCACTGGGGAGCGCCCCAGCAGCAGCACCAGGCTCCTCAGCAGCCCCACCAGCCGCACCAGCCGCAGATGCCGCCGCAGCAGCCCTATGGACAGCCCCAGGGCCAGCCCCCGTACCAGCAGCCTCCGCAGCAGCCGCAGCCCTACGGTCAGCCGTACCCCCAGCCCGGCCAGCCCTGGCAGCAGCCCCCGGCCCCGCAGCAGCAGCCTCCGCAGCCCCAGCACCCCCCGCGGGACCCGCGCCTCGGCTGACCGCAACAGGAAGGGCCCGTACCACCCCGGGATCGGACAAGGATCCGGGGCGGTACGGGCCCTCGCCCGTTCGTTCGTCCGTCAGCGCTGCGCGTCGTACGCGTCCGTGAGCACCCGCGCCCGCTTCACATCGTCCGCGATCGCTTCCAGCAGCCCGTCCAGCGACTCGAACTTCGCCATGCCCCGTACGTAGGCGAGGAAGTCGACGGCCACGTGCATCCCGTACAGGTCCAGGCCGATGCGGTCGATCGCGTACGCCTCCACGGTCCGCTCGGTGGCGTCGAACTGCACGTTCGTCCCCACCGAGATCGCCGCGGGCATCCGCTCGCCGTCCGCGGTCAGCCAGCCCGCGTAGACCCCGTCCGCCGGGATCGCGGTGTGCGGCGCCGTCTCGACGTTCGCCGTCGGGTAGCCGAGCTCGCGCCCGCGCTGCGCGCCGCGCACCACCACGCCCTCGACCCGGTGCGGGCGCCCCAGGATCTCGGCCGCGCCCTCCATGTCGCCCTCGGCGACCAGCCTGCGGGCCAGCGTCGAGGAGAACGGCACGCCGCCGCCCGCCGCGCCCCGCTCGACCAGGTCCACGACCTCGACCTGGTAGTCGTAGGTGGCGCCCATCTCACGCAGGAAGTCGACGTTCCCCGCGGCCCGGTGGCCGAAGCGGAAGTTCGGTCCCTCGATGACGGCGCGCGCGTGCAGCTTGTCGACGAGCACCTTCACGATGAAGTCGGCCGGGGACAGCTGCGAGAACTCCGCCGTGAACGGCAGGATCAGCAGCGCGTCCACGCCCAGCCCGGCCATGAGTTCGGCGCGCCGGTCGTACGGGGCCAGGATCGGCGGGTGGCTGCCGGGTCGCACGACCTCGCTCGGGTGGGGGTCGAAGGTGACCACGACGGACGGGACGCCGAGCGCCCGCGCCGTGGACACCGCCCGGCCGATGATCAGCTGATGTCCCCGGTGCACGCCGTCGTAGGAGCCGATGGTGACGACGCTGCGTCCCCAGTCCTGGGGGATGTCCTCCAAGCCACGCCAGCGCTGCACTGTGACCGCTCCTCGCCCGAACCCGTTTAGTCCTTGAACTGATTGCCGATTGCAGGTCTAAGACTGCCATGCCGGTGGCCGCTGCCCCGCATCGGCATCGGGCCGGGACGCCTGCCGCCGTCTCCTCACGTCACATCGGGGGCCGGCTGCCGAGGGTCTCCACCGTGCGCCGGCCGCCCCGGCTCGGCGGGGGCCGCGGCCTCCGCCCCCGTCGCCGCCACCCAGCGGGCCACCAGTGCGCCGAAGCCCGACGGGGACCGGGCCGGCGCACCGTCCGCCGTTCCAAGACCGCCGGCCCGCCCGGGCCGTCGGCAGCTGCCGCCCGGTGCGGGCACAACAGCTCCCGCCCACGCTCCTCCGGGCGTCGTGCCGTCCCCTCCCGCGGATCGGTTTCCTTGCGGCAGGAGTACGTCGGCCGGTTCGCCCCGCAGTGTGGACGAGGCCTCCCCGCCCGGCGCGGCCAGTACGGCGGCCGGCTCCGCCCCGACCCCGGCCGCAGCGAGGCGCTGTGGAGCGGGTCCAGGAGGAGTGGGCGCTGAGGCCGCGGCCGGGCCCTGTCCGAGACTCCCGTCCACGAAGACGGCGGCGTGCGGTGCGTCCGCCGGGCGCCGCGCGAGGTGCTCCCGTACGAGGTCACCCGCGCGCCGGGCCGGCCTCAGGTGGTCAGCGCGGCCAGGGCACGCACCACCTCCCCGTCGGCCCGGGCCCGCAGGGGGGCGAACACCGCGTCCTGGTCGGGCGGCACGGGCAGCGCCGCGACCAGCGCCGCGGCGGGGAGCCGGGAGCAGAGCCCGGTTCGCGGAAGCAGGCGAGGGCGTCGGGCAGGTAGCGGCTGCGTACGTGCGGGTCGCGGAGCAGCATCGCCAGGGCACTGCCGTGCAGGGTGGCGTCGGCAGGGCGGGCGGCGGCGCCTGGGCGGCGTTGCGGAGCAACTCGCGGGCGGCGGGGGTGCGTACGTGCGTGCGGTGGCGGGCTCGTAGGCGGCGGCCGCGGCCCGGCGGCGGGGCCGTCCGTCGTGCGCCCGGCGGTCCACGGACCGGCATAGGGCCAAGGGCTCGTCCTCGGCGAGTACGGCGAGCAGCCCGTCGGCGCGCGGGTGCGTGGGTGTGGTGGTGAGGAGCGCCTCGGTGAGGCTGTCCACGACAAACGGCGGTGGGTGTGCAGCAGGCCTGCGCGGCGGCGGCGACGGTGGCACCGGGTCGGCCGCCCAGTCGGCGGCCGTCGGTGACCCAGGCGCAGAGCAGCGGCTGCGACCGCTGCGGATCCCGGGCGAGGCGGCGGGCCGCAGCGTCCAGGAAGCGGTTCCCGGCGGCCGGTCGGGTCGGTTGCGGCTGCGGCGCGCAGGGCCATCGCCGAGCCGCCGGAATGGTGCTCCGCTTGCAGAGCAGTGCCCAGTACCGCGAGCACCGCTCCCGTGGCGGCGTCCAGACCGTGCCCCCGCAGGCCTCCGCGCCCAGCAGGAGCCCGTCGCGGCTGTCCGCCCGTCCCGATCCCGGCCCGGCACCGTGTGGAAGCAGCCCGTCGCCGTGTAGGTGACCTCCGCGCCCCGAGCACCAGCGCCTGCCGCCATCCCCGCGTGGGCAGCCGTACGCAGGTCCCCGGGTCGATCGCCTCGCACAGCGCGACCGGCAGCGGCCGTACCCCTGGGCCGTCCGTCCGTACGAGCGCCAGCGCGAGCCCTGGCAGCGCGGTCACGTCCGCCGCCTCGGCCGGCCAGGTCTGCCCGGCCGGTTCCGGTCCGTGCAGCGCCACCCGGGGCAGGCCGTCGACGGCCTCGTGGCTGGTGACCATCGTGCCGCGGTCGTCGGCGACGAATCCGCTGCCGCGTGCCCGCCCGGCCTGATCGCAGATGTTGACGAGCTCCGCCATGGCCGCCGCACCACTCCCCCGCAACGCCCGTGCTCATGACGGTAGGCAGGTGAAGATCAGAACGAACAGCACGCGAGGCGATTGCGCCCCCTTACGCTCCCTCCAGTCACTCCGAGCGCCTGCTCGGACGGGTGAATATGGGGGTCCGGATGGATAGAGACCTACCCGAGGGGGGTCGTGGGGGGGGGGGGGGGCCGCGGGGGGGGGGGGGACGACGCACCCCAAAACCCCCCCCCCCCCCCCCCCCCCCCCCCCCCCCGGGGGGAGGGGGAGTAGTATA
>NZ_JBSGZI010000125.1:0-20946 GCF_053610945.1 Streptomyces sp. NPDC054849 | reverse complement strand
ATGGTTCGCCGAGCTGACAAACAAGCAGATACGGCGAGGCGTCCACAAGAGCGTTCAGGCCTTGGAGCAAGACATCCGGGCCTGGATCGCAGCCTCGAACACCGACCCCAAGCCCTACATCTGGACCAAGACCGCGGATGAGATCCTCGAACGCCTCGCCTCATATCTGAACAGAATTCCTGACTCAGAAGACTAGAGACCACCGGGGTCCGCTGCGGTTTGTGCCGACGTGGGCACCTGAAGTCAGTCGATCACGCCGAGGGCCGTATCGGGTCGGCAGTGCGTGCAAGCCGGAACGCCTCCAGAAAGCGCCCGGCGGGCCTCCTCGGCGCTCAGGGGGCGGCAGCGCTTGCCGCGGTCCCAGCAGTCCCCGGCGTGGACGCTGACCGGCGGCCGTCCGGCCCCGATGCCCCGCTCGATCACCCACGCGGGCAGGTCGGGGAGGGTGCGCCGTCGTGCGGTTGCGGCCTCCTGCTCCTCCGCGAAGGCCAGAGCGCGCTCGTCCCTGCGCAGCTCGTTGCGCAGGTAGGTCACGACCGTCCGCAGGCGCGGTGGATCAGGCGGAAGCTCGGACATGTGTTCTATTCTATGTCTGGCAGTCGAGCCGGGACCCAGCTCCCGGGCTTCCGAGAACTGGGTGACAGCGGAGAACGCCCTCGCGGCGCGCTTAGCGGCGCATATCCGCCATGGCTGAAACGGTTCACGAGTGCCGGCTGTCCCTGCCAGCACCGGAGCCCGCCCATGACCACCTTCACAGCCCGCCCCGCCGTCGCCACCTGGGCCCCCAGCCAGACCGGACCCTGCGCAAAATGCAGTCAGCCATGCGCAAAGTACGGCGCTCCCGCGAGCCCTCTCTGTGTGCCGTGCCAGCAGGCCCGGCAAGAGCAGCTGGCCCGCACCTGACCTGCATGTCCGCCCCTGCAGTCCCGCCGCCGGTGTGGCTCACCCTCCCCGACGGCCAGGAAGTCCGGGCCCGGCTCCATGCCCGCTGCTGGACGCCTGGCGGATGGCGCTACCGGAGTGGGATGCCCCTCTGGTCCGTCACCGCAAACAGGAGGAATTGCATCGGTTGCAACACTCCGCACGTGCTGCCTGCTGTCGTTCTTGCCGGTCAGGGGCCCGAGGTCCGTAGAGAGAGAAGCTCACTCGAGGGGCTGACCTGCAAAGACAACGACTGATCTCACATTGTTGCGGCTGATACAACACCGTTTGTGGCTCTTGAAGCGCCTGGATCGGCGCGCCTTGTTCTCGCGCGTAATGTCGTTCACCTCGACCCGCACCGGCGGTGTTCGAGGCGGTGAAGGATGGGTGGGCCAGGCAAACGGTTGGTCTGCGTCAGGTGTCTTCAACGCCGAGTCGGACCCGACCGGGCTCACTGGCTTCCTGGAAGATCTCGCTGCTCTTGCGAAAAGGGCGACCGTTCGCGGCTACCGGCTGTACTGCTGGATCAGCATGTGACCGGAGCTCAGGCCGCCAACAGGACTAAGAGTTTGGGGGCGCCATCCGGATGCGGCTCATGCTCATGACCGAGGAGCAGGCCGCCGACAGCGCGAGCGCCGCCTCGGGTCGCCGGCGGTGGGCCGACGACCCGGACTCGCGTGTGGTCAGTAGCCGCTGCTGTCGTAGATCCGCTGGCCGGAGTACGTGCCGCCCTGGCAGTACCAGTAGCCGCTGCTGTGTTTCACCGGGTTTCCGCCGCCGTACTTGCAGTCCGCCGAGGAAACCTGGGGTGTGGCCGCCTCGGCCACGAAGGACCCGGTGGCGCTCATACCTGCGATGGCCAGGGTTGCGAGGGCCAGGCCGAGTAGTCGTCGAACGCGCATGCCTTACTCCTCTCGGGGTTAGCCCGTTCGGGCCTTCCCAGGATGACTGCGCGGGATGTCTGTGGCATGCGCGACTAGTCCAATCGGGTGATTCTGGGGGAGTGGCAGGGTGTTGCGCCGAACGCCTACAGGCCTTGGCGCGCCCGGGGAGTCCGCTGACCGGAGATCTCGCGGCTGAGCGCTGCCGGTAGCTCTGACCGCGCTTCGTGATGACCACGCCTGGAGAAGGCCAAGTATCCGACAGCACCACGCAGCGCCTCCTCCCCGCCGCCTCGGGCTGTGTGGGTCCGTAGTCGGTCGGGACGTGGGGGAGGCGGGGACGAGGAACAGCCGCGGCTGCGCCCCGGCCTCCGATGCGCCCCTGTCCCGGCCTTGGACCACGGGACGAACTCGGCGCCGCGGTCTACATCAGCAACACCGAGTAACCCTTCGCTCCGCCAGTTATGAAGGGCAGGTCGTTGCTCCACGGGAAGTCCGTGTTCCGGTGGAAGGTCAGGCAGCCATGGCTCGGAAAGGGGAACAGCTGACGCAGACGCGGCTCTGCGAACGCGGCTTCGATCACCTCAGGATTCCCGCGGCGGGCTTCGGGGTGGCGCTCCAACAGCATGCGCCAGGTTTTCTCGACCACGGTTTCCGTACTCATGTCATTGATCATGGGCTGTGAAGCCTGCCGGAGCAGCCCTCACAGCCACGCGGCCTTCCTCACCGCGAAGGTTCGCAGCACCGGCGTCGGCCGGGCGCCGCGGTTCTCGTGGCGGGACGGGAAGCTGCTGGTCGAGTCAGCTCCCAGCGTCGTCGCCGAACTGGCCCGCCGGATCGAGCTGATCACCTCCACCATTGAGGACCGGCAGGTCCCGGCCGTCGTCTCGGTCGAGCACCTCACCGCCGAGGCCGGCCGGGCCGTCCTCTGGAGAACTACGCGGCCTACGTCGCCGAGTACGGCGAGCCCGCGTAGTCACTCGTTGTCGGCCCGTGCTTGTCGCGCAGGGGCCGCCGCCCGCCGGGAGAGGGTGACGAGCGCGGAGCGGTAGGCCGTCCAGAACAAGGCGGGGACGCGGACGACTCCCGGGGAGCCGATCAGATGAGGGTGCGCCCGGGTGATGCAACCGGGTGGCCGCCGACCTGGACGGCTCGACGTCCACCGTGTCCCCGCTCGTGCACGTGGCCTCAGCCCGGGCTGAGGCCACGCAAACCCCTCCGGCTTCGGTTCCGCCCATGCTCGCCGGCGGACGGCGCGCAGCATCGGCTCCGCGAAGCCGCTGTCCCGGCCAAACATCCGGCAGTGACGAACTGCGCAACATACGTGCCACGATGCTGCGCCTGCACACCGCGCCCCGGGAGAGGTCAACCCGCGCTACGCCGACCGCCTGTCACCGGCCGACGCCTACGAAGAGACCGTCCTCCTCCACGAGCAGCTGCAGGCCCGCTGGGAAACCGTGAGGGCGAGCACCGCCGCAGACAGGCCGACTACGACGACCTTTTGGCCCGGCACGAAACCACCCGCCAGGCCCTCACCCACCCCGAGGACGAACTCTGCGAACAGCGACAGCAACAGCAACAGCAACAGCAACAGCGCCATCGGCAATAGTTCCGACCGCGAGTTGCGGACCGGAGCTGACTGAGCACGAGCGGGCTCTGGCGTCAGCGGGATCCTGTCGGAAGACGGCGCCGTTGTGCGGACAGGAGTGCGGCTGCTCGCTTCAGACGGACGCTGATACTCCCGTGTGCTGGCGTGGACCGCGGTGGCGCCGGGCTCCCTCCGAACGGCGGATGTTGTCGGCCCGTAGTCCCGCACTGTCCAGGGTGACGTTGAAGAAGACCTCCTCGCCCTGGCGCAGACGGGGATCCTCTCCATGAATTGCCGAGGCTTCTGCCTGAAGGTCAGGTCCGGCGTCCTCCTGGCTGATGAGACCGATACCCCGGTCAGGGTCGAACCACTTCACGACACCGCAGGGCGACAAGCTTCCCGCTCCCCTCTAAAGGTCGGATCCGGAAGCCGACACTGTTCGCCCGCTCGCTACCCATGGGGAGGGCGTGAGAAGGGCGTGAAGCAGCGGGCCCCAGCGCGACCGCAGCCGGCAGGCGCTTATGGCGAAAGAACGCGCCGTCTTCACCGCTGATGCTGCAGAGCGTCGGCACCTGCGGCGATGATTTCGGCGAGCCGGTTGGCGAAGTCCGCGTTGCATCCTCCGAGCCGGACGAAGCCGTGGCTGGCCACTGGCCCGTCGTTGCTCAGGGAGGGAAGGGTCAGGTCTGCGAGCGCGAGTGCCGCCTGAAGGTTGGTGACAGCGTCTTCGCCAGCCTGGTATGCGGTGTCCTGGCGCTGCTTGTACTGGATTCGCTCTGCGTGGGTAAATTCGTACATGTTGCTGACCTCTCTTGATTGGCGTGGGGTGAGGCGCCGGAGCACGTTGTGTATTCGTTTCAGCAGGGTGCGACCCTTTGCCCGGCGAGCTGGCCCTTTGCGCACGCATCCCGTGGCGCCGCAGCACTGAACGCCTGAGCAGCCCGCCCGCCGCAGATGCCGACGGCGTTGGCCCCCGTTGCCGGGCATGACCGTTCCCTACGGCACGTTGCTCGGGTGTGCCGCAGTGACCGGACGCCTGGTGTGCGGGATCTGCTCCCAGCCGCATCGCGTTGCGCAGCCCAGACTCGGCTCGCGTCCGGGCAAGGTGGGTAGACCGTAGGGCTGAGTCTGTGCACGGCCCGTGACTATCGGTTTCGATCTTCGTTTCAAAGGTGCAGGCGAGGACCCCTTTGACGTGTGGGAAGGACCGGGTTGACCAGGGATTTAGCGGCCGCTACCGCCTCTGCTCTTCGCGGTCGCCGCCCATCGGATGCCCGGCCCTCTTGCGCCGTCGACCCACAGTGCCGTTTCTGGTGGGACGCTCGCGCAGGATTCTCATTCCCGCGCGTGGACGGCCGACCGATCTCGCCGGCGGCAAGACGGTCGGCCAGCCAGACTTCACCGACGGTACGAACTCGCGCCCAGTACCGCTGCCGGAGCCCACTGGCTCTTACCGAGCAGACAAATGAAGAGACCGGAGGCAGCCCTCGCGCCGTCGCTGCGACCTCGAGCGTCGTTCCGACGCCCCGGCTCTCCACCGGCAACCGGAACCCGTGGCCCGGCCCGAGGGACATCGGGTTGACCTGCGCAAGCGGCACTGCCGCACACGTACGACCGTCATGCGCCGTATCCGACTCTGTGACTGGGGGACGGAGAGCGGACTGCCCTGTTGTCTGCCGCAGGGTAGCCGGGAGGGACACTGGCCGGGCTGCGTCTGGCTGCGCCCGTCTGCCTGAGCGGAACGGACACAGAGGGCGTCGGGTTTCGGTGTCGCGGAGCGGCTTGGCGAGGCGGTCGCGTGAGTGTGATCTGGCGGACCAGCTGTTGGAAGCAGGCCAGCGCCGCGACGGCAGGAAGAGCAGACGCCGCGCCGGCGGCGATCGTTCTGGGTGCCTGGGCTACGCACAGAAGCGTGGCCAGGGTGGAGAACAACAAAACGATGGACCAGGAATGAAGCGCGCGGCGCTGGTGCAGGGCCGATCTCAGGATCGACAGGGAGGCGACCATCCAGGGGCCGTAGATCAGCAGGGGCCACCAGCTGACCACTGCGCGTGCCGTGTGGGGCCCGGCGCTGTGGCGCAGGGCGTCGCAGATGGCCAGCCCGCTGAGGATGCTCACCACAGCGGCGATGGCACCGACCAGCACGGCGGTGAACACACTGCCCGTTTGCAGCAGGGTCACCACTGGCGATTTCGACGCGTTCCGGCGGTGCCCGTTGGTGGCTGTGGGCGGACGCCCGGTAGGGGTCTGCTTCAGCCCTGCGACGAGGCCGATGGTGCTGGCCGTGGCTCCGGTGCCATCGAAGCCTTCTTGGGCGAAGGGCTCCGGCTGCCCGGGCGTAGCGCTCTCCTGGAGAAGGATGGCGAGTTCCTCCACCGGATCCCACGACGGATGCGCCTCGCCGGACCCGCCGAGCGGTTGCCCGGCAGAGACGTGCTGTACGTGCTCGGGCCAGTCCCAGAACGCGGTGGTCTCCGGCTGGGGATGCGGACTGTGGGTGTCCGGGTACCCGTACGGCTCATACACGGGGGCTGCCACCCGAGCACTCGCCGACAGCCGTTGCCGGCGCTGCCGTGTTCTCCGTCCGCCTGCCGAACTCGATCTGGATCACGCTCATCGTGTGGAGGAAGTCCTCAAAGATCGAGGACGAGTACGTCAGACCGATTTCCAGACTCTCGTGTTCCAGCGTTGCCTGACGGGCCTCGCCGCAGTCGGCTGAGCCTGGAATGAAAATCCACTTCCCGATCCGGGTCGCCCCGGAGTGAAAGCGGCCTCCCTGTCCGTCTTCCTTTGCAGTCCTGCCGAAGGAGACGGGGAGCTTTGCTGTTGTCATATTCCATAAACGCTGTCGATGTTGGTCAGGGTATGCGCCATCCGGGTGATGCTGGTCGATGGATAAGTGCTGACCCTGTCTTTTCGATTCTATAAACAGACCAGAAGCACCGCCCAGCCGGCCTTTCACGCCGCCACCCCGCGACTCAAGGCGACGACGAGCTGCGGCCCGATTGAGGCCCCAGCAGGACGATCCCGTCACCCGCGCATCCCGTCCGCCGGGGCGGCTGATGGCTGCGCGCATACTTCAATACGACGGCCCTGCCGGGCACCGAGTCCCCGCCCGGCGGAGACTCCCCTCCACGGCGGGATGCGTCTGCGCACGTCGCCGGCTCTCGCCACAGGCCGCCGTCCATGCCCTCAGCGTTGAGCCCCATCGGCGGCTCCGTCGACTTCACTTCCCTGGCATGGGACGGCCGCGTCGCCTTCCCCCAGAAGCGTGCTGATCTGGGCTTGGGTCCCCCGTCAGGTCGGCTGCGGTCCTCATCTGGCCGCCCACAGCAGCCGACTGATCATCGGGAAATAGATCGAGATGCCGAGGCTGACGGATTGCTGCGCATGGCTGCAATCGGAGGACAGGGCGCAACTCTGCATATGCCTCTGCGTTATGCCGAGGGATCGCCGGGGTTCCGGTCCGGACGCCCCTTGGGCTTCAGCCTTCGAAAGGACCAGCTGTGGGAGACATCTGCCTGTGGATCGTGCTGATCTTCACCGTACTGGCCACAGGTTTCACCGCGTTGACGTCCTCAGGGACTGGCCGGCTGTGGGACGTGGACGTCGTTGAACTGAGGCGCCGGCAACGCTTCAAGCACGTCCTGTCCCTGCATGTAGATGCCATTCGGCTGGCTCGTCAGCAAGCCGTGGCGCTGGTACAGCCAGGGGAGAAGCCTGTCGGCGTCTCCGCTTGCCTGGGTGGGGAGCCGCTCCGGGTCGTTCATGAGCCGTGTCGGCCACCCGTCACACGAGACCTATACGACGAAACACCCCCTCGCTGGCGGTTGACCACACTCGCTGAACGGCTGCAGCTCTGACGGCCGGTGAGCGCTTTGGCTCGAGACTTTCGTCACGTCTTGCGTTCCGCGGAGACGCGTGATGCCGCCGCCCCGTGGTGACGAAGGCGCTGAGTTGCGGTGAGGCCGTCGAACCGGCGCTGGCGACAGTCCATCAAGTGCCCTGGCCCCGCTGTTCTTGCCCTCGCGAACTGCAGCGCGAAGAACCCGACGAGAGCCAGGCCGGGCTCATCCAATTCCGCAGGCGAGCAGGCCGCCCAGCCCACTCTCCTGATCAAGCGTACCCAGTTTCGAGAGGGCGGCTGATATCGCTGAAAAACCCCGGCAATTCGCACATTGTCGGGCAGGGAAAACCCCGGCAAACTGCACATTGATGAGGGCGCGCATAAACCCCGGCAATCTGTATCGCTACCGGTTTCTGGCCGCTGGATGGGTCGCGCTAAACGGTGGGCCTGCTCGTTCCTGCTCGATACGCCTCTCTAGTGGACGTTGAGGGAAACGGCGACACGTGTCTAGACTTAAAAAATTATCTTCGGCCTATTGTTGTGAGAGTCCTCCTCGGGAATTGACGAGGGACCGTCAACCCTCCTTGGGCCGCCCCCGTCGGAAAGGTCTATCCCTCCGAAGCGTGCGACGGAGGCGGAATGGCACGTCCGACAGAGGGGCCTGGGTCTGCCCGAGCATCTGGACACAGTCCGCGAGAAGGGTCGCGTGAGGATGCCCCCCGGTGGTGACCCAGCCGCTCGCGGTCTATGGGCGGCGGCGACGCGGGTGGCGTGTACGGTGCGGGCGGCGCTGATGCAGGTGACACGCTGCGTGGCCGAAGCAGGCACGGCCGGCGGATCTACCCCGCCCCGCACGAAAATGAGCTCGATGCAGGCACTTCAGGACGAATACAGGGCGGGCTTCTCCGTGTCCTTGCCCCATCCAGCGAGCGCTGCGAGCGACCTCCGGGAGTGTCCATGGTGCCGTTCCCTTGGAAAGGCCGAGACTCCTCACCCCCGGCTGGAACGGGACCGGGTTCATGGACCCGGAAGGGCTCCGGAGCGGACGCCGGTGAGCGGTCAGCCGTACGCTGTGCGGCTGTCACTGCCCGCCGGGAAGGTCCTCGCCGGACTGCCCGAGCACGTGAAGGAGACTGTGTGGGATCTGCTGGACGCCGCCACGGCCGACCCGTGGGGGTTCGGTCAGTGGGACGCCGGTGACACTGAGGGCGAAGACGTCCGTTTCGCGTCCGCCGGCCGGCTGTCCGTCGTCTACTTCGCGAACCGTACGCTGCTCCACCTGTCCGTCCTGGCTATTGTCTGGCTCGGTTAGCCGCCCGGCGACAACGCCCCGCCCCCGGCATTGAGGGAGGCCGATCGGAACGGCCCGCGTGGTGTCGCCTTCAGGACCTGACGAGGAGGGAGAGGTAGCAGCGCAGACGGTGCGGGCGGCGGACCTCCTCGTCGAGGCCGGGAACCTGTCCACTCACAATCCCACAACCCATCGACAAGTGCCCGGTGTTTCTCTCAGTTCTCTGCCGCACGCTGCGCTTGGGGTGGGGGCGCTGGCCGGCCGCAGCTATGGTCGGGCGCAGTCCGCGCCGGCAGGGCGTGCGCAGGTGGGGCCCGGTGACCCGAGCGCTCTGACGGCAGTAGCACCGGGCCGCCCAACCAGTGCCTGGAGGCGTCGGCTTCCTGGTCCGCCTCGGGAGGCTGATGCCGCAGGGGCGAAGAAATGCCTGGTGAGGGTGTGGGGGCGTCCTACAATCCCCAGTAGCGGCGGGGCCGGTGGTGGTCGCATCGCCATTCGGCGGCATAGAAGCGGGCTGGCTGGCCGCACGTTGGGTTGCCGGTCTCGCAGGCACCGCGGTGCAGGGGGAGAAGCGGGCCTGCGGTGCTGTACGGGCCGCGGGTACGCAGGCATCGTCATGGATCTGTGGGCTGGGAGCCGGCTCCGGCCTGGGTGCCGGGATCGGCTTCTCGATTGTGAAGGCGAGTTCCACGCTGGTGATGCCGCGCGGCTTCAGCCGGGCGCTGGGTTTCCAGGTGTCCTCGCCGAACCGGCAGGTCGTGTCCGCTTCCCTGCCCGAGTAGTGGATCTCGTTGTCCAGCGTGTCGGCTTCGGGGAAGTCCGGGCTCCATGCTGCGGCACTCGGCCCAGTTGTTCCGGTCCTTGACGGGGACTCACATGTGGCTGCCCGCACGGGAGTCCTTGCGAGAGGCACGAAGAGCGGTGCGATGTGACCGTTGGCCGCACCGATAAGCGTGCGGCCAACGGTGACGCCGGCAACGTCGCTGGCGTAGTGGTCCACCCGGAGGCTTCATCGTCCATGCGGCGCGGGGTGTCCCACTGCAGGTGCACCTTCCCGCACCCTGTCTTGACCTTGCCGTCCGGGCAGGGGCGCTGAGCGGCGGCGACGCAATGCCATTCGGCGGGCACACAGTATCCGCGACCAGCGCCAGGTCGGCGGCGTTGCTGTTTTCCCGCCAGGTGGCATGGTCGGTCAGCATCCAGTTCGACCGGTCGACCAGGTGGCACGTGTCGTCATGGGTGATCCAGTTCGGGCTGAGCCCGGGCGGCGTGGGCCTTGGACCGACGCAAAACGCTGCCGGCGCTGACGTCGTCCTGGCGGGCCTCCTGCCCGCCCTGGAGGGTGAGGGTGAGGGTGAGGTACGCGGGCTGCTTCGCAGCCCACCACACCTGCCTTACGGTGTCGGCGCGCACCATCCGGTACGCCCAGGTCTCGTTGTGCAGCTCCACCCATACGGCGGTCGCTCCAGAGGGTGGCGCCGGTGGTGCCGGGCGGCGGAGGGCCACTCGTAGACCCGGATTTCCTCACCGCTGCCGCCGGAGTCGACCCCGACCGCCCCGGGCAGCCGGTCATACGCGTCCTCGATGGCGGTTGTCGATGTCGCTGGCCGGCCGTCCGGTAGCTGCACGTGTCCGACCCAGCCGAAGGCGTGCGCCAGCACATCGAGCGCGGCCCCCGGCAGTGGCCGGGCGGGGTCACCGTGCGCGTTCCGCCATTCGGCCCCATGCTGAGAGCCGGGCCGCGAAGCCCGCAGACCGACCTGCTGGGAGGTTCTGTGATCCTGTTTGGCCTGCTTCTACCGGTCGTGATGATGGCCTTCCTCTTCGCTGCAGACGCGCTCGAAGACCTCTTCTTCCCCCGCCCAGCAGCCCCGGACGACGGTGCCCCCGTAAGCGACAGCGCCGGATCACCGCACCCCTGACGGTGCAGCATGCTCATGGCTGCAACCGGGGCCGGCGTTGCTTGTCAGAGTCTGGTGAGGGGGATGGCTTGGGCCATGCGCTGGTAGCCGGCCTCGTGGGGGTGGATGTGGTCGCCGCACCACCGGCCCCCGTCGGCGGCTGAGATCGAAACCGCCCGAGCAGCCGAGACTCCCTGCCCGCCATAGAGCGCAGGCCGGGCTGGTCCCTGTCCATCCCCTCCTGAGGCAGTCGGTCAAGGCCCGGAACCGGGATCCGGATGCACGGGCCTGGTGATGCCGGCCCGGGCGGCCTCCAGTTGGGCCGCGAAGGCCACGCCCAAGAAGAGCGCGACGCCGGCCAGGTTGGCCCAGAGCAACAGGGCCATCAGGGCTGTCAGCGGCCCGTACAAGGAACCGAAGGACCCGCTGTGCGCCACGTAGAGGGCCAGCAGCCAGGTAGCCGTGATCCACAGGACGAGCTGTACGACGGACCCGAACGCCAGCCAGGTGTAACCGGGTTGGTCGCGCCGGGGCGCCCGGCGCAGGACGACCGCTGATGCCATGCAGGCGAGTGCCACGCCCACCGGGATCTTCCCCCAATCCCACCAGCTCAGCCACGCCCCGGGCCGGCCGAACACCTCCGTCATCGCCCTGCTCACCGCCCCGCCCGCCACCGTCACGAGGAAGCCGAGCACCAGCGGCCCACCCGCGCCGACCGCCAGCAGCAGGCTGCGGCCGTACTTCTCCAGGAACGGCCGGTCGCGTTCGATCCCGTAGATGCGGTTGCACCCCCGCTCGACCTGGCCCATGGCCGATGCGAGGTTCAGTACGGCGAAACCGAGGCCCAGCCACATGGCCACGGTGCCCGCCGTGTCGGCACCGGCGTGCGTGCGGGTGGCCAGCAAGCCCTCGCGCACGAGCTCGGCGCTGGCCGACGGAACGATCTCGCTCAAAGTCAGTTCGATCAGCCGTCCGACGCTTTCGGTGTGGACGGCCGCAGAGACCCCGACCAGGGCGATGGCGAGCGGCACCATCCCGATGACCAACTGGAAGGCGAGGGCCCGCGCGAAGCTGAACCCGTCAGCGTATCGGAAGCGCAGAAACGCGTCGCACGCCAGCCGACGGCCCCCGTAGCGACGCAGCGCGGTCCACGCCTCGTCTCCGGACAACTCGTCACCGATCATGTCCCTCGTCTGCGGTACGTGCACCACTGTTCCCATGCAGGAGATGTGCTCCGCCGGCCCGTTTCCATGCGGCCGCGGGCGCCATCGTGAGCAGACTGCGCCTGAACGGGCAGGCGCGACGGACCCGTCAGGCCGAGAAGGCGGAAACCGTGGCACGACCGAGGATCCTTGTGGTGGGCGCCGGCTTCGCCGGAGTCGACATGACCGGGCAGGACAAGGAGTGCCAGGTTGTGATGAGCGGGGCGATCCCGCACACGGGACCGCCCCCGCTCGGCCCCCGGGGTTCTCTGGGTAGGGGCAAGGTAGTCAGGTGACCGGGATGCCGCAGGGGCGGTGCCGTGTGCGGGAGGGTTTATGTCTGAGCTGGTGAGTGCGGATGAGTTCGATGTGGTGGTCGACCACCGGTTGTTCGGTGTGGTAGATGCGGAAGGGCAGGCGGGGGAGCGGCCGGCCACGCCGGGTGCGCAGGGGCTGGTCGCGGCGAACGCCACGATGCTCTACCTGCAGACACCCGAGGACGTGCTGGATACCCGGTTGCGGCTGGAGCTGTGGGACGGGCCGGCTGACTTCGAGGCTGGGGTGTGGCCGGTTCGGGGGGAGGCGGTGATGGACCTGCCGTCGGGCCGGTTTGTGGTCGATGAGATTGCCGCCGGGGGCCGGGCGGTGGGGTTTGCGCTGCCGGCGGGTGGCCGGTGGCGGGTACGGGCCGCGTGGCGGCCGGGATCTCTCGACGCGGTGAAGGGGCCGGAGGGGTGGGCGCTGATGCAGTTCTGGCGCGGTGAGTGACGGCGGGAGAGCGCGGTGCCCCCGGGGGAGGAGAGTCCCTCCGGGGGCACCGGTCTTTCAGTGGTGCGGGGTCGGACTACGGGCTGGAGGTGTAGTTGGTGATGGGGATGTAGAAGCGCTCGTGGTCGAGGATGCGGTCGACGTTGTACCAGCGGCCCAGGCGGCGGCCGGCTTCCTGGTTGACGTCGCTGTTGCCCCAGCGTGCGGAGTAGTGGTTTTCGTACTGGGCGCCGTCGTGGAGGTAGCGGCCGGCGCCTTCGTAGGTGGAGGCGAAGGCGTACTCGTCGCAGTCGTAGGGTCCGCCGGCGGCAGGCAGGGAATTACGCAGGTCCTGCATGACCTTGGTGCGGCAGAAGCTGCGGACGATGCGCCGGTTGTCGTTGTAGCGGGTGTTCTGGTCAGTGCCCTTGGCCTGGGCCCGGCGGTGGACCGGGTCACCGGGGGTGGCGCGGCCAGGTTCTCGCCGGCCTGCGCGGGCATGGTCGCGCCGGGGTTGGTGCGGGCCTCCTGCAGGTGCCAGAAGCCGATCACCGGCTTGGAGCTCTTTCGCTCGCTGGTGGTGGCGATCTTGTTGTCCATCGCGGTCCGGCGGTCCATGACCTTGTGGCCGCCACCGTCAGGGATCCGGCCGAGTTTCTTGATGTCGACGTGGACGAGTTCGCCTGGTCGGGCGCGCTCATAACGGCGGACAGGCTGCCCGGTGGGCCGGTCGAGCCAGGCCAGGCGGTTAAGGCCGTGCCTGGTCAGGATGCGGTGGACCGTCGAGGCGGGCAGGCCCAGGACCGGACCGATACGGGCGGGTCCGAGCTTACGGGCCCGGCGCAGACGGCAGACGTGTGCCTCGACCTCGGCGGACGTCCGGTGCGGGGTCCTGGCGGGCCGGCTGGAGCGGTCGTGCAGGCCCGCTTCGCCTTCGGCCCGCCAGCGGCGGACCCATTTGTGGGCGGTGGCCCGCGAAATGCCCATCTCGGCCGCGACGTGGGCGACGGGGCGGCCCGAGCGGACACGTTCGACCAGCACGCGCCTACCGAAGACGGTCAGCCGGGCATTACGGTGGGACACGAAGACCTCCGTCGTGCAATGGGTTCCTAGACAGCTCCCACCACACCGGAGGTCTTCGCCATGTTCAAGACCCGCCGAGTGTCAACAACGCTCGTGATCAATACACCTAGGCGGCTGGGTCCCGGCTGGCGGACGCCTGCTCCAGATCGCCGACTTCTGCTATCGCCACGGCCCACCCGCACCCGCACCCTCGTCCGGGCCACCGGCGCGGTGTGCGTGGCGCAGCGCACGATACGCGTGTACCGGGCGTACTCGGCCGCGGGCGGGCCCGGCCGCTGAACCATCTCGGAACCACCTGGCGGCCTCGGCAGCCAGTGCGTGGACCTGGGGGTGGTGCCGTCCGGCAGCGGTGGGCTGTCGCTGAATCCCGGCAGGTCGACGGCCACGACCCCGCGTTCACGAGCAAGCAGGTCGATGACGGGTGCCAGCCCTGCCGGTCCAGCTGGCGGATCACGACCAGGGCCGGCCCGCGGCCGCGACGGCTGCTGACGAGCTGAATATGCGACAGACCGGGCTCGTGCGGTGATGGGTGGTATCAGTAGCCGTTGTCTTTCCGGACGTGAGCGATGGGTTTCCGCTGGTCAGACACGAACTCCGTGGCATCGAGGAAGAGCGGGCCGTCACGATTGTCGGGGATGACACGGAGGTCGACGATGGTTTCGGTCATGGGGTTTGCTGGAAGCACGCGAGACGTTCGCTCAGGTTCGGGTCGAAGAGCTCCGCGAGGAGGTGGAGCGGGTGGGGGCCGAGCTCGCGGAGGCGGAGGCGTTGCTCGAGCGGCGGGCCATCGCGCGGGTGGAGCTGGCCGAGGCCCTGGCCGCGCCGGAGCCGGAGGCCGAGCAGCCGTCGGAGCGGCGCCGACCGTGGCGAGGGCGCCGGCCGGTGGCGGGCTCGGTGGTGCCGCACTGGCGGGAGGGCCTGGCGGTTGAGGCGCTGGAGCCGGACTATCAGCTGCTGGTGGGCGTGCTGGAGGCGGAGGCGGAGGCGGGCGGGGCTGGGCTGCGGGCGCGGGAGTTGGCCGGGCGGCTGAGCCTGAAGGTGGTGCCGGCGAAGGTCGAGGGGGTGCGGTCGAAGGTGAAGCGGCTGGTGGAGCGGGGCTGGCTGGCCGAGGAGCGTCCCGGGGTGTTCACGCCGCGTCGGCTGGCCGGGTGACGTTTCACATCCGGTGGCGGGTGACACCCACGAGCTGTGCAGGAGCCCCTGCCTTCATACCCGTGTCACCGGAAGACCACCCGCCCGGGAACACTCGTTCAATCATCGAGCGAACCTCTCGGTACGACAACGGCTACCAACGCAGACCAGTCCCTGGCGCTTGGCATTCTCCTGATCGTTCAGGACCGGGGGTGTCGCGGCTTCTTCTACGACCAGGATTCGGCCGATATCGCCGTCGGTCAATTGCCCCGGGCGGCGGCTTCGGCGAGCGCGGCGATGCGCGACGCGAGGGCGGGAGTGGGTGGCTGGGAGAGGAGGAACAGCCAGGCGTACGCGGTGCCGAGTACGGCGGCGTGTACCAATGCGGGGTCTGCCGGTGTAGTCAGTTCGCCTCGTTGGTGGGCGCGTTCCAGCAACGCGGTGATCTGTGCGCGTTCTTCGGCGATGAAGGTCTCCTGGAACCGCGCGGCGATGTCGGGCTGCTGCAGCAGGTCCGCGAGTAGCCCGGGGGTGGCTGCGGCGGTCACCGGGTCGGAGAAGATCCCCAGGATCAGGTGCGCGAGCGCGGTGAGGTCGCCGGTGAGTGTTCCGGTGTCGGGCAGGGGCTGCGATTTTCTCCCGTGGACGAGGGTGGAGAAGACGAGTTCGCCGCGTGAGGTGTGGCGGCGGTAGATGGCCGCTTTGCCGATGCCTGCCTTGGCGGCGATGGCGTCCATGGTCAGGCCGGCGTATCCCACGCGCGGCACCAACTCGCGTACCGCGTCGCGGATTGCGGCGTCCACGCGGGTCTCGCGCGGGCGACCGGTGGGTTGCTTCGGAGGCTGCATTGCCCCATCATACGGAACTATGAGTATCGGAACTGAACGTATCGAAACCTTTTCCGCGGGTGGCAGTAACCGCGCCCGCACCTTGACCCTGTGGGCAGGCCGCAGCGCAGTGGCCATCGGCGGCCTCCACACCGCGCTCTTCGGCGTCGAGTCCCGGTCGGAATGGGGTGGCTGGCTGTCGGGCGAGCTGCGTGGCGCGGACCCCGACACGCACGCCGAGACAGTGCGTCTGTTCTGGGCGCTGCCGGGCGGTTTCGTGGTGCCGCTGATTCTGTTGGGCCTGCTGCTGTCGCGGATGGCCCGCACGGGCCAGGAGGTCCCGCGCTACGTGGGATGGGTCCTGGCGGGCTGGGTGGTGCTGGCCGGGTGGATCCTGGGACCGTCCGGGTTCCCGCTGGGCCTGGTGCCGGCCGTGCTGCTGATTCTCGCGTCCTGGGCGCGACGGTCGTGAGCGCGATTCTGGAGCGCAAAGCTTTTCCCTTGCACTTTCAACCGTTGCAGGACGATTTTTGGAGCCGGCCATCGGCAACGCCATCGATCCGACCATACTGTGGGCGATGCGGCGCTGATCGTCAGCCGCTGGCTTGTGCAAGGGTGGCTCCCCCGTGCGGGGGGGGGCTGGTCGTTCGCGCGGACGACGCTCTGGCATCGAGGGTCGGCAACGGTGGAGTCGTGACGATCAAGCATTCTGTGGACAACCCAGTGCGTCCGGCCACGAGCTGGGCGCTCCGCCTCCGGCTGGGCAGGTGGCCCGGGTTGGCCGTTGCGGCATGGGGGTTTCTGTTCGCGGTACCCAGTTTCCTCTAAGAGGTCCTAACAAAGGCGTTGGACGTGTCGGTGGGTGATGAGGCAGGTGGCGAGGCCGAGGAAGGCTTCGTGGATGTCGTCGCGTCGTTCCCATCGGATCCGTAGCCGGCGGCAGCCGTGGAGCCATGCGATGGTCCGTTCCACGACCCACCGGTGGACGCTGAGGCCGGAGCCGTGTGGGACGCCGCGGCGGGCGATCACGGGTTTGATGCCCAGGGCCCAGACGAGACGGCGGTATTTGTCGTGGTCGTAGCCGCGGTCGCCGAGCAGACTGTCGGGTCGGTTGCGTGGCCGTCCGACCAGGCCGGCGACGGACGGGATCTTCTGCAGCAGGGGTATCAGCTGGGTGACGTCGTTGCGGTTGCCGCCAGTCAGTGAGACGGCGAGTGGGCTGCCCTGGCCGTCGACGACGAGGTGGTGCTTGCTGCCCGGACGTGCACGGTCGACCGGGCTGGGCCCGCTTTCGGGCCCCGTCGAGCGGCCCGGACGTCGGAGGAGTCGATCACCGCCCGCGACCAGTCCAGCTTCTTCGCGACCCGCAGCTTCTTCAACAGCACCACGTGCAGCCGGTCCCACACGCCGGCCTCGTTCCACGCGGCCAGACGCCGCCAGCAGGTCATCCCGGAACCGAAGCCCAGCTCCTGCGGCAGGTACTCCCACTGGATCCCGGTATGCAGCACGAACAGGATCCCACAGAGCGCCTGCCGGTCCGGCACCCGAGGGCGCCCCTCCACCTGCTTGGCCGCCGGCTCAGGCAACAACGGCTCGATGAGCGACCACAGTTCATCCGACACGATCCACGGCCGCGACTGACGTTTCCCCACGGCCAGACCAACGACCATCCGAACCGAAAGGCACATGACCAACAGCTTCTGTTAGGACCCTTAAGCGTTGGGTGGCACCTTCGGTGCGCAGTCGAGGTAGCTCGCGAACTGATAAAGCTCGCTGATGACCGGGTGACGTGGTTCCTGGCCGTCTTGTAGGTGACCGGTTTCCTGAAGCTTTTGGGGGCGTTGCTCGGCATCGGCCTGACGCGCCGTCGCGGCAAGTGGACGGGTCGGCTCATGGTGTTCTGTGGCGGTGGCGCGACGGTGCTGCTCGTCTGGCACGGATGTCTCTTCGTTGCCCACGGAGTACTGGTTGAAGCTGGGGCGCGCGCTGTCGCGCCTGATCTGACCGGGTTGACGCGCTGGTACCTCTACCTGTGGGGGCCGTGGTTCATTGCCGGCGGCCTGTCCTTCGCCGCGGCCGCCACGAACTATGTCCGCCGACATGATGACCGGCGTGAGGTGCGGCTTTACGGCTGTGTGGGTGCCCTGGGCGCGTTGTTCCTGTCTTTGGCCTCGCTACTCACCGGGATTGGTTGACGGCGCTTACGCAGCTGCCGGTCGCGGGTGAGTTCACGCCGCGGCGGGTGGCCGGGTGACTGCGACACAACGCTCGGCGGCTTCGCTCAGGTTGTGCCGGAGATGCCACCTGTCCGCCACCTGCACCGCCTGGGGCGCCCCGGCGGTGGCGCCTTCTGCGAAGAACGGTGCCCGATCGCTGCAGACCACCTCTACCCCTGGCCGCTTCGCGAGCCAAGCGGCCACGCTGCAGGCTTCCCGGTCGGGCAGCAAATCCACCGGGCGTCGGCTTTCGGCGTCGACCAGGACGGTCCCGTAGTGGCGGCCTTTGCGGGTCGCGTACTCATCGACGCCGACGACACAGCGGGCGGGAACTTCTGGGTCGGGCAAGGATTCGACCAGCCGCAGCACCGTGCTGCGGCTGACGGACAAGCCCCCCGTCAGTCTTCGGCTGGTGGCGGAACGTGGCCTGCCGCCTTCTGCACAGTGGCCTCCAACTCGGCGCGGTCCAAACCGATCGTCTCCGCGTAGTGGTCCAGGGCCGTATCCAGCAGCCACCAGGGCTCGCGAGCGTCTTCCCACGCGTCCCGCCAGGTCACGTGCTGCTCGTCGGTCCACTGAGCCGAGTCGCCGAGTTCCCCTTGGAGGCGTGTCAACTCGGCGTGCGCTTCGTCGGTCGCTTCCTGCAGCTCGATCAGTTCGTCCAGTGCGTCCGACAGTTCGATTTCCATTCCGGGATCTTAAGCGGCAAGGCCATCTCGGCGCGGCGGTCTCTGTCCCTGCTTAGTAGGCCAGGCAGAGGCTGCTGCCGCTGCCCTCCCCGCGGCCGACTGATGCGGGGGACGAGGCCTTCAAGCCGCGCGGGGAGGGCGAGGCGTCGCGCCGGGCCGGGACGGCGGGACCACGACGTCGTTGAACGCCTCGAATTCGACTGCCCACGCTGAGAAGCGGTGGCCGCCGCGCTCGGGATTACTCGCTCCAAGGCCCAGGTCCTGCTCCTGACCGCGCCGGACAGGTAACCGGTTCGGCGTCTCTCTCTGGACACGATCCGGTGGGCGGTGAGGCGGTTACTGGATCTTGGCGTGGTGGAAGCGCACGGTACAGGTCGGCTGTTCGGTACTTCATCGCACGCGCTGAACAGTCGTGCGGGGTAGGGCCCAGGTTCCCGTGGATCGGGGGCTTCCTGCTGCCTGACATGGGGGTCCGACACGCCTCCGCGTTCAGCCGCGGCTCACCTGCCTGTCCTACTCTTCGAGGATGGCTCTGTGGATGGCCTGGGCAGTGGCGTCGGTCGCCTCGGCGGGTGGGGATATGGACGGCATTGAGGGAGCCGTGGCGGCTCTCGACAGGTCAGTGCAGCGGATTCTGGACCGAGACCCGGACATGACCGGCAGGCCGGCGACGGCACTGCGTGCGTCGGCGCGCGACATTCGCACGCGGATGCTCAGTGAGGGGCGGGCGGCCGTTGAGCAGGGAGAGCGCTGGTCGGCCGAGGTGGGAGGGGTGAGAGTGCTGCTCATCCCTCGGGACGACGATTACCTCGGCTGAGCTGCGGGACGCCTGCGGTGGCGATGCGCTCCATGACGCGGCGCTGCGGGAAGTAGTCGCTGATGGCGTAGTGCTGGGGGGCGATGTTGTCCCAGATCGCGACGGAGCCGGACTGCCGGCGGAAGCGCACCAGGTATACGGGGGATACGGGCCTGGAGGACGAGCTCGCGATTTACTTGGCGAGACGTCCCCGCCCGGTCATGGGACGGTGTCGGCGCCTGCGGACGCTTTGCGTAACCTCGTGACCAGAAGGGCACCGACAGTCATTCCGCTACCGCTCCGGCGGTCGCGGCGCAAAGGGGTGCTGGATGTCGATGACAAGTCGGCGCGGTCTGCTGGCGAAATCTGCGGGAGCGGTGGCGGTCGCCCTCGTCCCCGGCTGCAGTGCGGCAGCGGTGGACACACCGCGGGAGCGGCCGCTCGCCACGATCGACGGGCGTGTGGACTGGGCCGCCTTGAGGGCGCAGTTCCGCCTGGAGCCCGGATGGGCGAACCTTGCGTTGTTCTATCTGGCCTCGCATCCGAAGGTGGTGCGGGATGCGGTGAATCACCTGAGCGCACAGGTCGACGCCAATCCTCTCGCGGTGCCCACGGGGCTGTCACTGCCCGATGGTCCTACCGGTTGGCCCCGGGTACGCCAGGCGCTCGCGGGCTATCTGGGGGGCCGGGCCGAGGACATCGCGGTGACGGCGAGCACGAGCATCGGGCTGGGCGTTTTCTACAACGGCGTCGTGACCCGTCCGGGACAGGAGTTCCTGTTGACGGAGCACGACCACATTTCCCATCGCACCGCCGCCCGTCTGGCCGCCGTCAAGCATGGCAACACGCTACGGCTGGGCTCCTGGTTCGACGATCCGGCCACCGCGACGGCGGACGGCATCACAGCGGCGGTCGGCGAAGCGATTCGCCCGAACACCAGAGTCGTGGGGATCACCTGGGTTCAATCGAGCACGGGGCTTCGGATGCCGGTGCGTGCGGTGGCCGAGGTGGTGCGCCGGGCCAACGAAGGCCGCAGTCCTGCCGACCGGTGTCTGCTTGTTGTCGACGGCGTGCACGGGCTGGCGGCGATCGACGAGGACGCCGCCGACCTGGGGGCGGACGTGGTGATCGCCGGAACGCACAAATGGTTGTTCGGTCCAAGGGGAACGGGGCTGGTCTGGGTGGCGCCGGACGTCCTCGACCAGCTGCGGCCCACGTTCGTGAGCTTCATCAGTGGCGGGGGAGCAGTGCCCTTGTCGCCCGGCGGGTTTCTGGCGTTCGAGCATGCCTTCGCCCTGCCGGTGGCGGTAGCGCTGCATGAGCAGCTCGGCCGAGCACGCGTTGCCGCCCGCATCACACAGCTGTCGACGCAGGTGAAGCAAGGACTGGGCCGCATCCCCGGGGTTACAGTGCACACCCCTGCCGACGCGAAGCTGTCCGCGGGCATCACCTGTTTCAGCGTGGCCGGACACACCCATCAGCAGGTCGTCGACCACGCCGCCACCCGCCGCGTGCGGCTGTCCACCTCGACCTACACCCGGATCGGTACCGCCGTCATCAACACTCCAGCCGAGATCGACACCGCCCTCAACAGCCTGGCCGACCTCACCCGCTGAGCCCGGCCCCTGACGCCGACCACTCCTCGACGTCGTCCTCGGTGAGGAAGCCGCTGCTTTCCAGCGGGTCACTGGTGCTCAGCGCTGGTGTGATCCTCGTGCTGTGCGGTGGGGGGGGTCTGTACGGTCAACGGTGTAACTCCCGATCAAGGAAGTAGCACCTGATGAGCGACGTGACTGTCTCGGTCGAGGCGGTTGAAGAGGTCCGGC
>NZ_JBSGZI010000124.1:0-21370 GCF_053610945.1 Streptomyces sp. NPDC054849 | reverse complement strand
CTGCGAGGCAGGGGCGGGCGGGGAGATTCCGAAGGAAGGGTCAGGCGTCCGGCGCCGTTTCGACGGGCGTCGGCACCCCGCCGTCCTCGGCCTCGGCCGAAGCCGGGACCTCGGCCGGAGCAGCGGCGGCCGCGGCCGCCGCCGCGATCCGCTCGTCCGCCGCGGCACGGATCCCGCGCCAAGCGGACTCCGCGGCCTGCTGTTCCGCTTCCTTCTTGCTGCGGCCGGTGCCGGTGCCGTACGAGACACCACCGACGCGAGCGGCAGCTGTGAAGGTCTTCTCGTGGTCCGGACCGGTCTCGGTGACCAGGTATTCCGGTACACCAAGACCTTCGGCCGCCGTGAGCTCCTGGAGACTGGTCTTCCAGTCCAGGCCGGCCCCGAGGTTCGAGGACTTCTCGATGAGCGGGTCGAAGAGCCGGTGGACCAGCTCCGAGGCCGCGTCGAGGCCCTGATCGAGGTAGACCGCGCCGATCACCGCTTCAAGGGTGTCGGCGAGGATGGAGGCCTTGTCCCGGCCACCCGTGCCCTCTTCGCCCCGGCCGAGCCGGATGAAGGAGCCGAGTTCGAGGCCGCGCCCGACCTCCGCCAGTGCGCGCGAGTTGACCACCGCGGCCCGAAGCTTGGCCAGCTGGCCTTCGGGGAGATCGGGGTGGGTCGTGTACAGCGTGTCCGTGACCACCAGGCCCAGCACGGAGTCCCCGAGGAACTCCAGCCGTTCGTTGGTGGGCAGACCGCCGTTCTCGTACGCGTACGAGCGGTGGGTCAGTGCACGCACCAGAAGGGCGGACTCGAGTCGATACCCGAGCCGCCCTTCCAGAAGCGTGTGGGACGAGGCCGCGTTGTTACTGTCTGCCTGCTTCTCAGCGTTGGACAGCTCAGACATTGCGCCTCTCACCAGCCGCTCAGACCTCGAGGACCTGGCGCTTGTTGTAGGTGCCGCAGCTCGGGCACGCAATGTGCTGGAGCTTCGGCTCCTGGCAACGCTCACACGAAACCAGGGTGGGGACCGCAGCCTTCCACTGCGACCGGCGGTGGCGCGTGTTGCTGCGCGACATCTTCCGCTTCGGAACAGCCACGGCTACTTCTCCTGCTTCTCGGCGGCGCCCTGAACTCCGTCAGAGGCAGTGCCGCTCATGTTGTCCTTCTCGTCGTCCTGATCGGTCACGACGAGTCCCTGCAGTGCCGCCCAACGGATGTCGACGGCGTCATGGTGGTGGTCCGGGTCGTCGTTCAGGCTGAGCCCGCAGTCGGGGCACAGTCCGAGACAGTCCTCCCGGCACACCGGCTGCATGGGCAGTGCGAGCACCACCACGTCACGCAGCACGGGTTCGAGGTCGAACAAACCGTCCTCGAGGAAGAGCGTGTCCTCGTCGTCCTCGGCGTCGTCGGCCGGTTCCGCCTTGGAGCGGCTCCGGTCGTCGGCGTCAGGGTACGAGAACATCTCCTGGAAGTCCGCCCTGAGCTCACGCTCGACGGACTCCAGACACCTTACGCACTCCCCCACGGCCGATGCACGGGCGGTGCCTGTGACAAGCACCCCTTCCATGACCGATTCGAGGCGGAGACTGAGCTTCACCGGGGCGCCCTCCGGCACCCCGATGACGCCGGCGAGACCGAAGTCCGCCGGTGCCGCGATCTCACGGGACAGCCGCTGCATGGCACCAGGACGCCGGCCCAGCTCGTGCGTGTCGAACACGAGGGGGTTGTGGTGGTCGAGGCGGGTGTTCAGGGCTGTTCCTGCTTTCACAGATCGCTGAAGATCAAAAATTCCGCCGCTCAAGGGCAGCATGGATCGCGGTGCATACGCGCGACCGAACAGCCAGGATACCCGGAGCGGCGCCCAGCGCCCAATCCGGCCTAGCGCCCCTGCTCGTACTGGCGCAGCTGGTCCAGATTGATCATGCTCGTGTCGAAGAAGCTGGTCTCGTCGAGCGAGGGCTGCTGGCCCTGAGCCTGCTGCTGCTGTGGCTGTTGCGGCTGCTGCTGGTACGCGGCATAGGGGTCGGGCTGCTGCTGGTAGGCCCCGTAGGGGTCCGGCTGCTGCTGGTAACCGCCGTACGGGTCCTGGTAGGCGTAGGCATCCTGCTGCTGGGCGGCGGGCTGCTGATAGCCGTACGTGTCGTACACCGGCTCCGGCTGCGCCGGGATCGGCGCCTGCGCGTGCGCGAGCTCCGGTTCCGCCAGGCCGGCCAGGAAGTCCGCGTCGCTCGCCGACCGGGAGGACTGCCCGCCTGCGGCGTCCTGCGCGGCCATGTGGACGCCCAGGTCGTCCGACGGGACCCTGCCCAGCAGCTTCTGCCGGCCGCGGCCGACAGCCTCCAGGGTCTTGGAGAGGACCGCCTCGAAGGTCGCCAGCTTGGTGTCCACGTACGCGTCCGCCTGCTGCCGCTGCGTCTCCGGGTCGTGGCTGCGCTCGGGCGCCTCCGCGTCCGGGTAGCCGTGCTCGTCCAGGCCCGGGCCGCGGCCCAGGAGCTTCTCCCGGCCCCGGTCCACCGAACCGATGGTCTTGGTGAGCACCACCTCGAAGTTCGCGAGCTTGCTGTCGACGTAGTCGTCGGCCTCGGCCCGGATGTCCTCGGCCTCCCGGCGGGCCTCCTCCAGGATCCGGTCCGCCTCGGCCTGGGAGCGCCGCGCGATCTCGGTGTCGGAGATCAGCGAACCGCGCTGGTTGTGGGCGGCGTCGATGATCCGCTCCGCCTCCCGGCGGGCCTCCTCGACCATCTGCTCGCGCCCGCCGATGAGCTCCTGAGCCTGCGCGAGCGAGCCGGGGAGTGCCTGGCGCACCTCTTCGAGCTGGGCGAGCAGCTCGGCGCGGTTGATCACGCAGGAGGCCGACATGGGCATGGACCGGGCGCCGCCGACGGCCGCGACGATCTCGTCGAGCTTCTTCTGCACGTCCATGGGGGCTCGCACTCTCTCGGCCTCAGGCGGGTCCTGAGACGGACGGGACGACTGTAAGGCCACCGGGCGGGCCGCCGACACCGACTGACGACCCGTCAAGGCGTCAGCGGTTGCGCAGCCGCTCCAGGAGCGCCGTGTGCACGTGCGCCGGCAGCAGGTGGGCGACGTCGCCGCCCCAGGCCGCGACCTCCTTGACCAGCGAGGAGGACAGAAAGCTGTAGGTGGGGATGGTCGGGACGAACAGCGTCTCGACGCCCGACAGGCCCATGTTCATCTGGGCCATCTGGAGCTCGTAGTCGAAGTCGCTGACCGCGCGCAGGCCCTTGACGATGGCCGGGATGTCCCGCTGCTTGCAGAAGTCGACGAGCAGGCCGTGGAAGGACTCGACCTGGATGTTCCCGTAGTCGGCGGTGGCCTCGCGGATCAGCTCGATCCGCTCCTCGACGGTGAACAGGCTCTGCTTCGACTTGTTGATCATCACCGCGACGTGCACGACGTCGTACAGCCTGGAGGCGCGTCCGATGACATCGAGGTGTCCGTTGTGGATGGGATCGAAGGACCCCGGACAGACGGCGCGGCGCAACTGAACTCCCTCGTTCATGAGTCTTCGCTGGTGGAGGTGGCGCGGCCGTACCAGAGGGTGCCCTCGCCGTACTTGCGCGACCGGAGCGGCTCGAAGCCCTCGGGCCACGGGAAGGCGCCGCTCCTGGTGCTGCGCTCCACGGTGACGAGCGCATCGTCCGTGAGCCAGCCATTGGAGCGGAGTGTGAGGAGGATCTCCCGGAGATCGCCGCTGTCCACGGCGTACGGCGGATCCAGGAAGACGATGTCGTACGGGTCCGCGCCCGCCCGGGCCGCCACGACCTGCTCGGCCTTGCCGGCACGGAACTCCGCGCCGGGCAGGCCCAGTGTCCTGATGTTGTCCCGGATCGCCTTGGCGGCCTTGGCGTCGGCCTCGACGAGCAGGGCGTGGGACGCCCCGCGGGAGAGGGCCTCCAGGCCGACGGCGCCGGATCCCCCGTACAGGTCGAGCACGCGGGCCCCTTCGACGCCGTGCAGCGACTCCCAGGTGGAGAAGAGGCCTTCGCGCATCCGGTCCGAGGTCGGCCGGGTGCCGGTGCCCGGGGGCACGGCCAGCCGTCGCCCGCCGGCGCTGCCGGCGATCACGCGGGTCATCTGGGGTCCTTCGGTACGGCGGTAGGGGGCGTCGCGGAACACCGCGGCACCCCCCACGATAGGTCGTGCCGCTCAGCCCTTCTCCAGGTACTGCTCGCGCTCGGTGTCGAGCAGGGCTTCCAGCGCGGTCCGCAGGCCCGGCAGCCTCTCGAGCGCGGGGTCGTCGGCGACGACGCGGGCGGCCTCCTCCCGGGCCTGGGCGATGACCTCCTCGTCCTCGATGACGGCGAGCATCCGCAGGGAGGACCGCACTCCGGACTGGGCCTGGCCCAGCACGTCGCCCTCGCGGCGCTGCTCCAGGTCGATGCGCGAGAGCTCGAAGCCGTCGAGGGTGGCGGCGACGGCGGCCAGCCGGGCCCGGGCGGGGCTCGCCTCGTGCATCTCGCTGACCAGCAGGCACAGGCCGGGCGCGGAGCCGCGGCCGACGCGGCCGCGCAGCTGGTGGAGCTGGGAGACGCCGAACCGGTCCGCGTCCATGATCACCATGACCGTGGAGTTGGGGACGTTCACGCCGACCTCGATGACGGTGGTGGCGACCAGCACCTTGACCTCGCCCGCGGTGAAGCGCCGCATGACGTCGTCCTTGTCGGCCGGGTCCATCCGGCCGTGCAGCACCTCGACGCTCAGCCCGGCCAGCGGACCGCGGGTGAGCTGCTCGGCGATCTCCAGCACGGCCAGCGGAGGCCGCCTGTCCCCGTCCTCCTCGGCCGCCTTCTTCTTCTTGTTCTTCGGCTCTTCCTCGCCGTCCCCGATGCGCGGGCACACCACGTACGCCTGGTGGCCGTTCTCCACCTCCTCGCGGACCCGTTCCCAGGCCCGGGCGAGGAAGTGCGGCTTGTCCTGGGCGGGCACCACGTGCGTGGCGATCGGTGAACGCCCGGCGGGCAGCTGGTCGAGGACGGAGGTCTCCAGGTCGCCGAAGACGGTCATGGCGACAGTGCGGGGAATCGGGGTCGCGGTCATCACGAGCAGGTGCGGGGGCTGCTTCCCCTTGGACCGGAGCGCGTCGCGCTGCTCCACGCCGAAGCGGTGCTGCTCGTCCACGACGACCAGCCCGAGGTCGTGGAACTGCACCTTGTCCTCGATCAGCGCGTGCGTGCCGATCACGATCCCGGCCTCACCGGTCACCAGGTCGAGCAGGGCCTGCCGGCGGGCCGGCACGCCCATCGACCCGGTGAGAAGCACCACCTTGGTGCCCTGGTCTGCGCCGCCGAGCATTCCCCCCTCGGCCAGTTCGCCCATCATCTCGACGACGGAGCGGTGGTGCTGCTGGGCGAGCACCTCGGTGGGCGCGAGCATCGCCGCCTGTCCGCCGGAGTCCACGACGGCGAGCATCGCCCGCAGCGCCACCAGTGTCTTTCCGCTGCCGACTTCGCCCTGGAGGAGGCGGTGCATGGGGTGGCTGGTGGCCAGGTCGTCGAAGATCTCCTTCGACACGCTCCGCTGGCCGTCGGTGAGGGTGAAGGGGAGCTTGGCGTCGAAGGAGTCGAGCAGGCCGCCGGGGACGGGGCGGCGGGGGACGGCCGGGAGCTGGGCGTCGGCGTGGCGGCGGCGGGCCAGGGCGACCTGGAGGACGAAGGCCTCGTCCCACTTCAGACGTTGGCGGGCGTCCTCGATGTCGGCCTTGGTGACCGGTCGGTGGATCTTCAGCAGGGCCTCGGTGAGCGGGACCAGCCCACGGCCCTCGCGCAGGGGGCCGGGCAGCGGGTCCACCACCTCCTGGGCCCTGGGCAGCACCGCGTCCACGCACTTGGCGATCTTCCAGGACTCCAGCTTGGCGCAGGCCGGGTAGATCGGGATGAGCTGGTTCGCGAAGGCGGTGGCCGCGTCCCGGTCGGAGGCGTCGGCGCCGAGCGGTTCGTAGGCGGGGTGGGCGAGCTGAAGCTTGTTGTTGAACTTCGAGACCTTGCCCGCGAACATCGCGCGGCTGCCGGGCAGCAGGTCCTTGTGCGGCTTGTGGACGCCGGCGCCGAAGAAGACCAGCTGGAGCCGGCCGCTGCCGTCGGTGATGGTGACTTCGAGGCGCTTTCCGCCGCCGCGGCTGCCCTGGTAGGTCAGCAGCCGGGCGTCTGCGACCTGCGCGACGACGGTCACGTGCTCGTCGATCTGGTCGGCGAGTCCGGCCAGCGAGGTCAGCTCGCCGCGCTCGGCGTACCGCCGCGGGTAGTGGTGGAGCAGGTCCAGGGCCGTGTGCAGGCCGAGCTGCTCGGCCAGCACCTTGGCGGTGGCGGGACCGAGCGTCTTCTTGAGGTCTTCGTCGAGCGCGGGCACGTGTTCCATTGCACACCATGGCGCTGACAAGCCCGCTATTCCACCCCGATGAGGAGCGGCGCCGCATACCGGCCGCCCCGGTAGGTGACGGTGTCCACCGCCAGGTGGCCGTGCTGTACGTACGCCTCCAGGTGCTCGGCGACGGCGTCCGGCACGTCGTCTCCCAAGACCAGGGTGACCAGTTCGCCGCCGGAGCTCAGCATCCGTTCCAGGACGGCCTCGGCGGTCTCGGTCAGGCCCGAGCCGATCACGGCGACGTCGCCGTCGATGAGGCCGAGCACGTCGCCGGCCTGGCAGATGCCGGCCGAGGTGAAGGACTGGCGCTCGGCGAAGGCCAGTTCCCCGTACCGGGTGGCGCCGGCCGCCGCGGTCATGGCGACCACGTCCTCGTCGAAGCTGCCGTCGGGGTCGTGCACGGCGAGGGCGGCCAGGCCCTGGACCGCGGAGCGGGTGGGGATCACCGCCACCCGTACGCCGTCGGCGCGGGCCTGTTCGGCTGCCGCGGCCGCGGCAGCGCGCAACTCGCCGCCGCCCGGCAGGAGCACGACCTCGCGGGCGTGCGCGCGGCGGACTGCGTCGAGCAGTTCGGCGACGGCCGGAACCTCGCCGGGGCGCACGAGCACGGTGGTCGCTCCCGCCTCCCCGCACAGCCCGGCCAGCCCTTCGCCGGGGACCAGGGCGACGACGGCCCGCTGGGCGCGTTCGCCCCGCGCCCGGCGGCGCTCGTCCCCGAAGTGCGTGATCCGTATCCGGTAGGGCCGCCCGGCGACGACCCCCGCCTCCACGGCCGCGCCGGGGTCGTCGACGTGGACGTGGACGTTCCACAGTCCGTCGCCGCCGACCACGACCAGGGAGTCGCCGAGCCCGTCGAGCCGTTCGCGCAGGTCCCCGACCGCCGCCTCGGAGGCCTCCAGCAGATAGATCACCTCGTACGCGGGTCCCTCCTCCTGCTGCGCGCAGGGGTCCTGCGGCTGCGGCACGGGCACCGCCCGGCCGCGTACGGGGTCGACCACCGGCTCCTCGCCGGACAGCGCCTGCCACAGGGCCCCGAGTACGGCGACCAGCCCGCAGCCCCCGGCGTCGACCACCCCGGCCCGGCCCAGCGCGGCGAGCTGCCCGGGGGTCTCGGCCAAGGCGGCGCGGGCCCCGTCGTAGGCGGCGCGGGCCACCTCGGCCGCGGTCCCGGCCGCGGCTCCGGCTGTCTCGGCCGCCCGCGCCGCGGCCCGGGCGACGGTGAGCATGGTGCCCTCCACCGGGTGCGCGACGGCCGCGTAGGCCTCCTCCGCGGCGCGGGTCAGCGCCCGGGCCAGCAGCCGTCCGGGCCCGTGCTCGGCCGGCCCCTGCTCGGCGGACCCGCCGGGCGCCGCCCCGGACCCCGCAACGGCCGGCCCGTGTTCGGCGAGCCCGTGCTGCCCGGCTCCCGGCTTCCCGGTCCCCAGCTTTCCCGCCTCGCCGCCGAGTACGTCGGCCACTCCGCGCAGCAGCTGCGCCAGGATCGTCCCGGAGTTGCCCCGGGCGCCGACGAGCGCCCCGCGCGCCCAGGCCCGTACGGCCTGGGACAGGGAGGTCTGCGCTGTGCCCTCCATCACCTTCGCGAAGGCCTCGGCCAGCGCGCGGTCGGCCGATTCGGCCGTGAGGTAGAGGTTCGTGCCGGTGTCCGCGTCGGCGACCGGGTAGACGTTGATCGCGTCGATGTCCTCGCGGGCCCGGCCCAGCGCGGCCAGCGCCAGCGAGCTCCAGGTGCGCACCGCTTCGGCGTCGAGCTCGTCAAGGGGCTGCGGCTGCTGCTCGTGCGGCACCGGGCGTTCCTCCTTGTGCGGGCCAGGGTTCACCGCAGGGTAACGAAGGACCGCCCGGACGTCCGGACCACGGGGCGGGGGCAGCGGCGGCCATGGTAGTTTTCTTGGACGGACGCAGTCGTTGTATGCTGCTCCGGTTGCCCGGCGAGAGTCGGGCCATTCCCCGGCAAACCACTTCAGACCTCTGAATCCGGTGCGCCGGTTTCACTGTAATTGCATCTGAAGTCTTGGAGTGACCTGTGGCTGCCAACTGCGACGTTTGCGCCAAGGGGCCGAGCTTCGGCAACAACATCTCCCACTCGCACCGCCGCACCTCGCGTCGCTGGAACCCGAACATCCAGCGCGTCCGTGCCGTGGTCAATGGGACGCCGAAGCGCCTCAACGCCTGCACCTCGTGCATCAAGGCCGGCAAGGTCTCGCGCTGACGCCTCCCGTCGTAGCGCAGCCCTTTCCGGTTGCCAAAAAGGCCGGTTCACCTCTGGTGAACCGGCCTTTTGCCTTGTCCGGGGTGCCCGACCGGGTTCAGCGCCAACGCCAGGCGTGATCCACCGGGCCGATGCCCCCGCCGAGCGCGAAGCCGGCGGCGATGGCGCCCGTGACGTACTCCTTGGCGGCGGTGACGGCCTCCGGGACGGCCAGGCCCTTGGCCAGACCGGCCGCGACCGCGCTGGCCAGAGTGCAGCCCGTGCCGTGGGTGTGCCGGTTGTCGTGCCGGGGGGCGCGCAGCCACCGCTCCTCGGTTCCGTCGGTGAGCAGGTCCACCGCCTCGTCGCCGTGCGCCGCGAGATGCCCGCCCTTGATCAGCGCCCACTGGGGCCCGAAGCCGAGGATCGCGTCGGCGGCCCGCCGCATGTCGTCCTCGGTCTCCACCAGGACCCCCGTGAGCTGCGCCACCTCGTCCAGGTTGGGGGTCGCCACGGTGGCCCTCGGCAGCAGCTCCTTGCGTACGGCGTCCAGCGCGGAGGAGGCCAGCAGCGCGTCCCCGTGCTTGGAGACGCCGACGGGGTCGACGACGGCCGGGGCCGAGGTGGCGGCCAGCAGCCCGGCCACCGTCTCGACCAGGACGGCGGAGGAGAGCATCCCGGTCTTCACGGCCTGGACGCCGATGTCGTCCACGACGGCCCGGTACTGGGCCGTGACGGCCTCCGCGGGCAGCTCCCAGGCTCCCCGTACCCCGAGGGAGTTCTGCGCGGTCACGGCGGTCACCACGCTCATGCCGTGCACGCCGAGCGCCAGCATGGTCTTGAGGTCGGCCTGGATGCCCGCGCCGCCGCCGGAGTCGGATCCGGCGACGGTCAGGCACAGCGGCGGGGCGGCGTGCACGCCACTCACGGCGAGCCCTCCTGGGCGGCCGGGTCGGTCCCGAAGTGGTCCCAGCCTCCGGTGCTGGTCCAGGGCGCGCCGTCCACGGTCACCTGGGGCAGCGCGGAGCGGTTCAGCACCTCGCCGATCACCTTCCAGCGGGCGGGGAGTTTCACGTCGGGAGGGAAGGTGGCCACGATCGCGTGGTCCTCTCCCCCGGTGAGCACCCACTGCAGCGGGTCCACGCCGACGGCCTGCCCGATGTCGTGCATCTGCGTCGGGATGTCGACGGCCGCCGAGCGCAGGTCGATCCGCACCTTGCTGGCCTCGGCGATGTGCCCGAGGTCGGCGATCAGTCCGTCGCTGACGTCGGTCATGGCGGTGGCGCCGAGTCCGGCGGCCGCGGGGCCGGCGTGGTACGGCGGTTCGGGGCGCCGGTGCGCCTCCACGAAGGCCCGCGGGGAGCGGAAGCCGCGCGAGAGCACGGCGAAGCCGGCCGCCGACCAGCCCAGCCAGCCTGTGACGGCGACGACGTCGCCGGGCTGGGCGCCGGAGCGCAGTACGGGCTCGTGGTTGCGCAGGTCGCCGAGGGCGGTGATGGCGACGGTGATCACGTCCCCGCGGACCACGTCCCCGCCGACCACGGCCGCGCCAGCGACCTGGCACTCGTCGCGGATGCCGTCCATCAGCTCCGTGGGCCAGGTGACCGGCAGTTCGGCGGGGACGACGAGGCCGAGCAGCAGCGCCGTGGGCACCGCGCCCATGGCGGCGATGTCGGCGAGGTTCTGCGCGGCGGCCTTGCGGCCGACGTCGTAGGCCGTGGACCAGTCCCGCCGGAAGTGCCGGCCCTCCAGCAGGATGTCGGTGCTCGCCACGACCCTCCGGTCGGGGGCCGACACCACCGCGGCGTCGTCGCCCGGTCCGAGCCGGACCGCCGGGGTGGTGGTGAGCCGTGAGGTGAGCTCCCTGATCAGCCCGAACTCCCCCAGCTCGCCCACAGTGCCCTTCATCGCTGTGCCCCTTCTTGCCCAGTCCGCTTGCGGTCGCGAGCCGTCACAGCTCTGGGTACCGTCAACAGATACGTCAACTTCTGCTCTCCGTACGCCCCGCTGTGCGTGGCGCCGGGCCCGTAGGTCTCCCCGCGGCGCACGGCGACGCGGTACCGTGGCGTCCCTTCTTCCCCCGGCCCCCCTGTGCATCGTGTGGGGTCCACCCGAAGATTAGGGGAAATGATCCTCGTGGCCGCCCTGGAGGTTCCGTGGTACAGGCGTACATCCTTATCCAGACCGAAGTGGGCAAGGCGTCGTCCGTCGCCGAGTCCATCGGCCAGATCCCGGGGGTGATCCAGGCCGAGGACGTGACGGGCCCGTACGACGTGATCGTGCGCGCCCAGGCCGACACCGTCGACGAGCTCGGTCGCATGGTCGTGGCCAAGGTCCAGCAGGTGGAGGGGATCACCCGCACCTTGACCTGCCCCGTGGTCCATCTGTAGCCCCCGTCTACTCTTGGCCGGTGATGTCCCTCCACCGCCGGCCCCTCCGTGTCCGCACCATGACTGCAGTGCCCGCCGTCCTGGCCGTACTGGCCCTCTCGGCGTGCTCCCCGGGCGGTTCCGAGGCCCGGGTGGCCCCTCCGCCCACGCCGCCCGCCGACGTCGCGGGGTTCTGTGCAGCTCTGCACGAGGAACTCCCGGAGACGGTGGCCGGCCTGGCGCGGACCACGACCGAACCGGAGTCCGCTCTGACCGCCGCATGGGGCGGCTCGGCGATCGTACTGCGGTGCGGTATCCCCAAGCCCCCCGAGATGGCGGATCCGAAGCAGGAGGGCGTCCACGTGAACGACGTGGCCTGGCTGCTGGAGAAGCTGCCCGACGGCGGTTTCCGGTTCACCACCGGGCTGCGGAAGGCGTACACGGAGGTCCAGATCGACAAGGAGCATGCCACGGACGCGGGGATGCTCGTCGGCCTGTCCGCGGCGATAGCCGCCACCGTGCCCGAGGGCGTCTCCTCGTACTGAGCACCGAGCACACCGCCGCCCGCCGGCCCTGCCCCTCGGGGCGGGCGGCGGGCGGTCGGCTGTACGGGCCCGGAGGCTAGCGCAGCCCCGTGGAGCGGCGCAGGGCCGCCTGGATCAGGCGGTCCACCAGCTCCGGGTACTCGATGCCCGACTTCTGCCACATCAGCGGGTACATGGAGATCGGCGTGAAGCCCGGCATCGTGTTGATCTCGTTGATGACGAAGGTGCCGTCCTCGGTGAGGAAGAAGTCGGCGCGCACCAGGCCTTCGCAGGACGCGGCCTCGAAGGCCTCGATCGCGAGGCGCTGCACCTCGGCGGTCTGCTCCGGGGTGAGCGGCGCCGGCACGATCCCGGAGGCGGAGTCGATGTACTTCGCCTCGAAGTCGTAGAAGTCGTGGCTGGAGACCGGCGGGATCTCGGCGGGCGCGCTCGCACGCGGACCGTCCTCGAACTCCAGGACCCCGCACTCGATCTCCCGGCCGCGCAGCAGCGCCTCCACGATGATCTTCGGGTCGTGGCGCCGGGCCTCCTTGACGGCGGCGTCCAGGCCGGAGGCGTCGTCGACCTTGGTGATGCCGATGGAGGAGCCGGCCCGGGCGGGCTTGATGAACAGCGGCCAGCCGTGCTCGGCGGCGAAGTCGAGGATCCTGCCGCGGGCGGCGTCCTGGTCGGCTTCCCACTCGCGGGGGCGGATGGTCACGTACGGGCCGACACGCAGCCCGAAGGACGTGAACACCCGCTTCATGTAGTCCTTGTCCTGGCCGACGGCCGAGGCGAGGACGCCCGAACCGACGTACGGGATGCCGGAGAGTTCCAGGAGGCCCTGGAGGGTGCCGTCCTCGCCATACGGGCCGTGCAGCACGGGGAAGACGACGTCCACCTCGCCCAGGGCCTTCGGGACGGCGCCCGGCTCGGTGTAGACCACCTGGCGGCTCGCCGGGTCGACCGAGAGCACGACGGCGCCGTCCTCGGACTCGGCGAGCTCCTCGACGCTCGGCAGCCTTCGGTCGGCGATGGCCATCCGCTCGGGCTCGTCGGCGGTCAGCGCCCATCGGCCGTCCGTGGTGATGCCGATGGGCAGCACCTCGTACTTGGACCGGTCGATGGAGCGCAGCACGGCGCCCGCCGTGACGACCGAGATGGCGTGTTCCGAGCTGCGGCCGCCGAACACGACGGCCACGCGGGGCTTGCGGCCCTGCTGCTCAGGGGTCTGGGGGAGGTTCTCGCTGCTCATATCGCCACGAGAGTACCCGCTCATGCGTCCGGAATGGAGTCAGCGACGTTCCGGTTTGGCGCTGCGGCCCATCAGTTCCTTCAGCGCGACCAGGGTCGGCTTGCCGTGGTGGACGATGTCCACCACGGTGTCGGTGATCGGCATGTCCACTCCGTGCCGGCGGGCCAGATCGGCCACCGACTGGCAGGACTTGACCCCCTCGGCGGTCTGCTTGGTGACCGCGATGGTCTCCTCGAGGGTCATACCGCGGCCGAGGTTGGTGCCGAAGGTGTGGTTCCGGGAGAGCGGCGAGGAGCAGGTGGCGACCAGGTCGCCGAGGCCCGCGAGGCCGGAGAAGGTGAGCGGGTCGGCGCCCATCGCCACGCCCAGCCGGGTGGCTTCGGCGAGTCCGCGGGTGATGAGCGAGCCCTTGGTGTTGTCGCCCAGGCCCATGCCGTCCGCGATGCCGACGGCGAGGCCGATGACGTTCTTGACGGCGCCGCCGAGTTCGCAGCCGGTCACGTCGGTGCTCGTGTACGGGCGGAAGTACGCGGTGTGGCAGGCGGCCTGGAGGCGCTGGGCCACGCCCTCGTCCACGCAGGCGACGACGGAGGCGGCGGGCTGGCGGGCGGCGATCTCGGCGGCCAGGTTGGGGCCGGTGACCACGGCGATGCGCTCGGAGGGGACCTTGGCCACCTCCTCGATGACCTCGCTCATCCGCTTGGCGGTGCCGAGTTCGATGCCCTTCATGAGGGAGACGAGCACCGTGTCGGGGGCCAGCAGCGGGGCCCAGGCGGCGAGGTTGTCGCGCAGGGTCTGGGAGGGGACGGCGAGGACGGTGAAGTCCGCGCCGGCGGCGGCCTCGGCCGGGTCGGTGGTCGCCCGGATGTTCGCGGGGAGTTCCACGTCGGGGAAGTAGTCCGGGTTGGTCCGGCCGGTGTTGATGGCGTCGACGACCTCCCGGCGGCGGCCCCAGAGGGTCACCTCGCAGCCGGCGTCGGCGAGCACGATGGCGAAGGCCGTGCCCCAGGAGCCTGTTCCGAAGACGGTCGCCTTTACGGGACGTGTCACTTCTTGCCCTCCCCTGCGGCCTTGCGCCGCTGTTCCGCCCTGGCGTTGCGATGGTCGTACGGCTGCTCGGGCGCGGTCTCTCCCCGCACCTCCTCCAGCAGCTCGGTGACGGCCGCCATGATGACCTCGGTGGCCTCCTTGAGCACGTCCGGGGTGGGTTCCCGGTCGTAGAAGGCGGAGAGGTCCACCGGCGGTCCGGCGAGCACCTGGAGTGTCTTGCGCGGGAAGAGCCGGACCTTGTTCTCCTTGGCGTACGGCGGCATCGCGAGGTTCGCACCCCACTGGGCCACCGGAATGACGGGCGCCTTGGTGATCAGGGCGACGCGGGCGGCGCCGGTCTTGCCGGCCATCGGCCACATGTCGGGGTCCCGGGTGAGGGTGCCCTCCGGGTAAAAGGCCACGCATTCGCCACGCTCGATGGCGTCCACCGCGGCCCGGAATGCGTCCAGGGCGTTGGTGCTCTCCCGGTAGACGGGGATCTGCCCCGATCCGCGCAGGATCGACCCGACAATAGGGACCTTGAAGAGGGCGGCCTTCGCGAGCAATCGGGGGACGCGGCCGGTGTTGTACTGGAAGTGCGCGTAGGAGAGCGGGTCCAGATACGAGTTGTGATTGACGGCGGTGATAAATCCGCCCTCGGCCGGAATGTGCTCCATTCCCCGCCAGTCCCGCTTGAAGAGCACTACCAGCGGCGGTTTTGCGATGACCGCCGCCAGGCGGTACCAGAAGCCGATTCTGCGGCGGGACACTCGGACACCTTCCTCTAGGACCGGTGCGCGGCTTGGGCACCTCGTCGGCCGGACAAGTGTCGCCCCAGGCCCGGTCTCTGTCGAGAACACCGTACGCCCCGCTCAGGCCACCGGACTCCCGGGCCGCCCGGGCGGAGGTGACAATGGGCCGACACATGACGCGGCCATGACCTGACCGTGGTCGAGGAATGTGCCGGAGCACACCGGAGGGAAGGGGTCGGCCACGAACGCCGTCTGGAGTCTGGTGGTCCCGCTGAAGCCTTTGGCGGTGGCCAAGAGCCGCCTCGCGGCGGCCGTGGGCGCCTCCCGTCCGGGCCTCGCCCTGGCCTTCGCCCAGGACACGGTCGCGGGGGCCCTGGCCTGCGCGGCGGTGGCGGATGTGGTGGTCGTCACGGACGATCACGCGGCCGCGGCGGAACTGGCACGGCTGGGGGCGCGGATCGTCCCGGACGCGCCGGCGGCCGGACTCAACGCGGCGCTGGCCCACGGGGCGCGGGCGGTGCGGTCGGGCCGGCCCGGCGCCGCGGTGGCCGCGATGAACGCCGACCTGCCGGCGCTGCGGCCCCCCGAATTGCTACGCGTGCTCGAAAACGCCTCGGCATTTCCCCGGGCATTTCTGGCGGATGCGGCCGGAATCGGGACGACCTTACTTTCCGCCGCGCCGGACGTGGAATTGTCCCCCTCCTTCGGCGGGCCGTCGCGCGCCAGGCATTCGGCCTCCGGGGCGGTCGAAATCGCCCTCGCGGACGTCGAGAGCGTACGCCGGGACGTGGACACCGGGGCGGACCTGCGGACGGCGCTCACCCTCGGGGTGGGGCGTCACACGGCCCGATACAGTGCCGGTATGCAGGCGACCGCGTACACGTACGACTCCCAGACCCGCAGCGGCAGTGTGCTGCTGGACGACGGCACCCCGGTGGCCTTCGAGGCCCCGGCCTTCGACGCGGGCGGCCTGCGGCTGCTGCGGCCCGGGCAGCGGGTCCGGATCGAGACGGACGGCGAGGGCGCCGGCCTGCGCATCACCCTCATCACGCTGCAGACCTTCTGACCTGCGCAAACCTACGACAACCGGTGCGCTCCGGATCGGCCGTGGCGGCCTGGACGCACCGCGGGCCGGCCTCCCCGCATGGGGGAAGCCGGCCCGGCGTGTGTGACTCGTGCCCTGCTTCTACTTCTTGCGGGCGGTGGTCTTCTTCGCGGTGGCCTTGCGCGTCGCCGTCTTCTTGGCGGGCGCCTTCGTCGCTGCGGTGACCTTCTTGGCCGCCGGCGCGGTCTTCTTCGCGGTGGCGGTGGTCTTCTTCGCCGCAGGCGTGGTCTTCTTCGCTGCGGGGGTGGCCTTCTTGGCGGTGGCTGTGGCCTTCTTCGCCGTCGGCGTGCTCTTCACCGCCGCCTTCTTGGCGGTCCCGGTGGTCTTCTTCGCCGTGGTCTTTGCGGCCGTGGACTTTGCCGCGGCCTTCTTGGCGGTGGTGGCCTTCTTCGCCGCGGCCTTCTTGACCGTCGCGGAGGCACCACCCGTGAGGCTCCCCTTGGGGGCCTTCTTCACCGACACCTCGCCGCCCTTGGGCAGCTTTTTGGTACCGCTGACCAGGTCCTTGAAGCCCTGGCCGGCGCGGAATCGGGGGACCGAGGTCTTCTTGACCCGGACGCGCTCTCCCGTCTGCGGGTTGCGGGCGTAACGGGCCGGACGGTCGACCTTCTCGAACGAGCCGAAGCCCGTGACCGAGACCCGGTCGCCCGCGACGGTAGCGCGGACGATCGCGTCCAGTACCGCGTCGACAGCATCCGCGGCCTGCTGGCGGCCGCCCAGCTTGTCGGCAATCGCTTCTACGAGCTGCGCCTTGTTCACGTCTTCCCCTTCGGAGACTTCGCCAGAACGAATGTGTTCAAGCTTATTTCGCACGTTAGGCGGATATATACCGCAAATCAAACACGAAACGGGCTAATCACCCTAGTGCCGCAACGCTGTAGGCCGTTACGGAGTTCCTTCGCATCAGTCGCCTTCAGGGAATCGACCCTCGTCGAGGTCCTTCATCAACCTGTCCAGGCGCCTTGCCGCATCGGCGAGATCATGCTTCGCCGCGGCCGTGACGACCAACAGCTTCCGGGACAGCGCCATCCTTACGCCCTCCGGGACTTGCAGTGAGCGCACCCGTGTGTGTGCTTCTTTCAACCGGTCCGCGACGAGTTCGTAGAGCTCGAGTTGACTGTCGCGTTCCATGCACAGATTGTGCCATCTGGGGCGAGTTGTCGCCTCACGGGGCCTCAACAAACGGCTGTGCCCCCCGCCGTAGGGCGAGGGGCACAGTGTTGTCGATGTGATCACCCGAAGGTGAATAAGCGCTGATCAGGCAGGAATCAGGACTGAATGGTGCGCGGCTTGAAGGCCGGGCGGCCGCTTTCGTACGTGGCGATGTCCGCTTCGTTCTGAAGGGTGAGCGAGATGTCGTCCAGGCCCTCCAGCAGACGCCAGCGGGCGTTGTCGTCGAGTTCGAACTCCGCGACGACGCCTTCCGCTCGCACCTGGCGGTCGACCAGGTCGACCGTGATCTCGGCCGTGGGGTCGGCCTCGGTCAGCTTCCACAGCTGCTCGACGGTCTCCTGCGGGAGTACGACGGTCAGCAGGCCGTTCTTCAGCGAGTTCCCGCGGAAGATGTCGGCGAAGCGGGAGGAGATGACCGTCTTGAAGCCGAAGTTCTGCAGGGCCCAGACGGCGTGCTCGCGCGAGGAACCGGTGCCGAAGTCGGGGCCGGCGACCAGTACGGTCGCGCCGGCGCGCTCCGGGCGGTTCGTGACGAACTCCGGGTCCTTGCGCCAGGCCTCGAAGAGCCCGTCCTCGAATCCGTCACGGGTGATCTTCTTCAGCCAGTGGGCCGGGATGATCTGGTCGGTGTCGACGTTGCTGCGGCGCAGCGGGACGGCCCGGCCGGTGTGGGTGGTGAAGGCTTCCATGGTTCAGACTCCGGCGGTCGCGTGGGCGTCGGACAGGTCGGCGGGCGAGGCCAGATGGCCCAGCACCGCGGTGGCGGCGGCCACCTGCGGGGAGACCAGGTGGGTCCGTCCGCCCTTGCCCTGCCGGCCCTCGAAGTTGCGGTTGGAGGTGGACGCGGAGCGTTCACCGGGCGCCAGTTGGTCGGGGTTCATGCCCAGACACATCGAACAGCCCGCGTGCCGCCACTCGGCGCCGGCCTCCTTGAAGACCTTGTCCAGGCCCTCTTCGACGGCCTGCAGGGCGACCCGGACCGAGCCCGGGACGACCAGCATCCGTACGCCGTCGGCGACTTTGCGCCCCTCGATGATCCCGGCGACGGCACGCAGGTCCTCGATGCGGCCGTTGGTGCAGGAACCTACGAAGACGGTGTCGACCTTGATGTCGCGCAGCGGCTGCCCGGCGGTCAACCCCATGTACTCCAGGGCCTTTTCGGCGGCGTGGCGCTCCGAAGCGTCCTCGTACGAAGCAGGGTCGGGGACGTTGGCCGACAGGGGCGCACCCTGGCCCGGGTTCGTACCCCAGGTGACGAACGGGGCCAGCGTCGTGCCGTCGATGACGACCTCGGCGTCGAAGACCGCGTCGTCGTCGGTGCGCAGGGTCTTCCAGTACGCGACCGCCGCGTCCCAGTCCTCGCCCACGGGGGCGTGGTCGCGGCCCTGCAGGTAGTCGAAGGTGGTCTGGTCGGGGGCGATCATGCCCGCCCGGGCGCCGGCCTCGATCGACATGTTGCAGATGGTCATGCGGGCTTCCATCGAGAGCTTCTCGACGGCCTCGCCGCGGTACTCCAGGATGTAGCCCTGGCCGCCGCCGGTACCGATCTTGGCGATGATCGCCAGGATCAGGTCCTTCGCGGTGACACCCTCGGCCAGTGCGCCGGTGACGGTGATCGCCATCGTCTTCGGGCGGGCCAGCGGCAGCGTCTGGGTGGCCAGCACGTGCTCGACCTGGCTGGTGCCGATGCCGAAGGCCAGCGCGCCGAAGGCGCCGTGCGTGGAGGTGTGCGAGTCGCCGCAGACCACGGTGGTGCCGGGCTGGGTCAGACCCAGCTGCGGTCCCACGACGTGGACGACGCCCTGCTCGACGTCGCCCAGGGAGTGCAGGCGGACGCCGAACTCGGCGCAGTTCTTGCGCAGCGTCTCCAGCTGGGCCCGGGAGACCGGGTCCGCGATCGGCTTGTCGATGTCGAGGGTGGGGGTGTTGTGGTCCTCGGTCGCGATGGTGAGGTCGAGGCGTCGGACCTTGCGGCCGGCCTGACGCAGTCCTTCGAAGGCCTGCGGGCTGGTCACCTCGTGCAGCAGGTGCAGATCGATGAAGAGGAGGTCGGGCTCGCCTTCGGCGCGCCGGACGACATGGTCGTCCCAGACCTTCTCCGCGAGTGTCCTACCCATCGCTTTCCCTCCGGCCGGCCGGTTGTGCCGGCGCTTCATAGAGATCTTGTGCGCCGTGCCGTCCGTACCCCACGTCCCGGACGACGGCTCGGACCCAGTGGTTCGTGGACCCGCACATACAGAGTCTCTGGTTCTTGGAAAAATTGAACTTGCGTTTCACAGTGTGAGACGCGAATATCGTTTCATGGACAACTCTAGCGGCGTCGGCGTTCTCGACAAGGCAGCTCTGGTACTGAGCGCACTGGAGTCCGGTCCGGCCACCCTCGCCGGGCTGGTCGCGGCGACAGGGCTCGCACGACCCACGGCACATCGCCTTGCCGTGGCACTGGAACACCACCGGATGGTGGCGAGGGACATGCAGGGCCGGTTCATCCTCGGGCCGCGGCTGGCGGAGCTCGCCGCCGCGGCCGGCGAGGACCGCCTGCTGGCCACGGCCGGACCTGTACTCACCCACCTCCGTGACGTGACGGGCGAGAGCGCGCAGCTCTACCGCCGTCAGGGAGACATGCGCATCTGCGTGGCGGCCGCCGAGCGGCTGTCCGGCCTGCGGGACACCGTCCCCGTGGGCTCGACGCTCCCGATGAAGGCCGGCTCGGCGGCTCAGATCCTGATGGCGTGGGAGGAGCCCGAGCGGCTCCACCGCGGCCTGCAGGGTGCGCGCTTCACGGCGACGGCGCTCTCGGGCGTACGGCGTCGCGGCTGGGCGCAGTCGATCGGCGAGCGGGAGCCCGGCGTGGCCTCCGTATCGGCGCCGGTGCGCGGGCCGTCGAACCGCGTGGTGGCCTCCGTGTCGGTCTCCGGGCCGATCGAGCGGCTGACCCGCCACCCGGGCCGGATGCACGCCCAGGCCGTCATCGACGCGGCCGCCCGCCTCACGGAGGCCCTGCGCCGCTCCGGCTGATCACCCTCCCGGCCCGAACAGGGCCTCCCCCGCCCATCCCCCGGGTCCGGGGGCGCGTACGACGCCGCACACGTCCGAACACGCGCCTCCGGGCCCGTACTTACCTCCGTGATCCTGCGCGGGGACAACGCGAAGAGGCCCTCCGCGATGGACGCGGAGGGCCTCTTCGATGCGTACCCCCGACCGGATTCGAACCGGCGCTACCGCCTTGAGAGGGCGGCGTGCTAGGCCGCTACACAACGGGGGCTAGCTGGTGCTGCTGTTACTGCGCTGGGCTACCAGGACTCGAACCTAGAATAAGGGAACCAGAAACCCTCGTGTTGCCAATTACACTATAGCCCAAAGTGGTCTAGACCAGACCAACAGTACCCCCGACCGGATTCGAACCGGCGCTACCGCCTTGAGAGGGCGGCGTGCTAGGCCGCTACACAACGGGGGCCCTAGCGATCCTGCATCAAGACGTCCGGGTGCGACCCTGGAGATCTCGCGGGAAGGATCTGTACCCCCGACCGGATTCGAACCGGCGCTACCGCCTTGAGAGGGCGGCGTGCTAGGCCGCTACACAACGGGGGCAAAGCACTGCGTTACTGCTGCACTGCGCTGGGGTACCAGGACTCGAACCTAGAATAAGGGAACCAGAAACCCTCGTGTTGCCAATTACACTATACCCCACCAAAAGTCAACCCCTTGAGGGGTCTTTCCTTCGGGTGTCGCCTCCGTCCGGCCTTTCGGCCCGCTCCGGCGGCGCAGAAAGAACATTACCGGATGCCTGACCGTGCTCCAAAACGGGTATCCCGTGCCAGCAGCTCCGGAAGCCGATCAAGCCCCTCGATGCGGTGCGCGCCGTCGGGCCCCGGCCCGCGGCCGCCGTCGCGGTCGAGCCAGACGGCCAGCAGTCCGGCGTCACGGGCCCCGCGCGCGTCGATCTCGGGCTGGTCCCCCACGTACGCCACGTCTCCCGGCGGCAGTCCGAGCGCCTCGCACGCGGCCAGGAAGGCCCGCGCCTCGGGCTTGCTGACCCCGAGTTCGACGGCGCAGAGCAGTACCTCGAAGCGCTCGCGCAGGCCGAGGTGGCGCAGCTTGGGGTCCTGGTTGGCGGTGGAGGAGTTGGAGAGCACCCCGTGCCGGTAGCCGGCCGCGAGGGCGTCGAGGGCGGGCACGACGTCGGGGAAGACGGTCCAGGCCGCCTTGTAGTGCTCGACGTACTGGTCGAACCAGGCGTCGGCCTCGGCCGCGGTCATTCCGGGCTCGTCGAGGAACTCCCGCACCCGGTCCTGCCGCTGCCCCTGGAAGGTGCCCTCACCGGCGGCGAAGCGCGCCCAGTGCCGTTCGGTGATCTCCCGCCACAGCGCGAGCGCCTGCGCGCGGGTCCCGTACCGCTCCGCGATCCGCCCTGCCTCCAGCTGCCGCGCGAGGCCGACGGCGTCGGCCCCCGTGTAGTCGAAGAGGGTGTCGTCGATGTCCCACAGCACGGCGCGGATCGGCATACGGCCGAGCCTATGCCCGCGCGGGCGAGCGCGGAGGGCCTTTGCGGGGCTTGCCGTGCTCCGGTCCACAACGCCGCAGGGGGCGGCAGCCCGGCCGGCTGCCG
>NZ_JBSGZI010000123.1:0-21589 GCF_053610945.1 Streptomyces sp. NPDC054849 | reverse complement strand
TCTGCAGGCCTTCGACATCGCCTTCGACGGCCGACTCTCCGTCGGCCGCCGTTAACTCACACCACACGAGTTACACCGTTGGCTGGACAGACCCGCATCGCCGGGCAGGCCCTTCCGTACGTGCGGGGACCGGCGCTATCCGGCCAGGCAGGACGGGCCGAGCAGCACCTTGAGGTCGCCGAAGAGGGCCGGGTCGGGCTGGACGCGGTGCTTGTCGAGGCGCAGCACGGTGGTGGTGCGCGGCCCCTGGAGTTTGATCCGCACCTCGGTGTTGCCCTTGTGGTGGCGCAGGATCTCGCCCAGACGGGTCACCATGGGCGGCGTGACCTTGACGGTGGGGATGGTGAGGACCACCGGGGCGTTGGTGCCGGCCGAGGTGAGGTCGGGGACCATCATCTCCATGGCGACGAGGCGGGGGACGTCCTCGCGCTTGTCGAGGCGGCCCTTGACGAAGACCACGGTGTCCTCGACCAGCTGGGTGGAGACGAGCTGGTAGGTCGCCGGGAAGAACATGCACTCGATGGAGCCCGCCAGGTCCTCGACGGTGGCGATGGCCCAGGCGTTGCCCTGCTTGGTCATCTTGCGCTGGAGGCCCGAGATGATGCCGCCGATGGTGACGACCGCGCCGTCGGAGTGCTCGCCGCCGGTGAGCTGGGAGATGCCGGCGTCCGTCTTGTCGGACAGCACGTGCTCCAGGCCGAAGAGCGGGTGGTCGGAGACGTAGAGGCCGAGCATCTCGCGCTCCTGGGCGAGCAGGTAGGACTTCTCCCACTCGACGTCGGAGAACTCCACGTCGAGGCCGAAGCCCGGCTCGTCGCCCGCGTTCTCGTCACCCATTCCGCCGAACAGGTCGAACTGCCCCTCGGCCTCCTTGCGCTTGACCGCGACCACGTTGTCGATCATCGACTCGTGGTGGGCGACGAGGCCCTTGCGGGTGTGGCCCATCTCGTCGAAGGCGCCGGCCTTGATCAGCGACTCGACGGTCCGCTTGTTGCAGACGACGGCCTCGACCTTGTCCAGGAAGTCGGGGAAGGAGGAGAACTTCCCCTTGGCCTTCCTGGTCTTGATGATCGACTCGACGACGTTGCTGCCGACGTTGCGGACGGCGGTGAGGCCGAAGAGGATCACGTCGTCGCCCTGGGCGGCGAAGTTCGGCTCGGACTCGTTGACGTTCGGCGGGAGCACCTTGATGCCCATGCGGCGGCACTCGTTCAGGTAGATCGCGGACTTGTCCTTGTCGTCCTTGACCGAGGTGAGCAGGCCCGCCATGTACTCGGCCGGGAAGTTCGCCTTGAGGTAGGCGGTCCAGTAGGAGACCAGGCCGTACGCGGCCGAGTGGGCCTTGTTGAAGGCGTAGCCGGCGAAGGGGACCAGGACGTCCCACAGGGCCTGGATCGCCTTGTCGCTGTAGCCGTTCTTCCGGGCGCCCTCCTGGAAGATGGTGAAGTTCTTCGCCAGCTCCTCGGGCTTCTTCTTGCCCATCACGCGGCGCAGGATGTCGGCCTCGCCGAGCGAGTACCCGGCGATGATCTGGGCGGCCTTCTGCACCTGCTCCTGGTACACGATCAGGCCGTAGGTGACCGCGAGCACCTCTTCGAGGGGCTCCTCCAGCTCCGGGTGGATCGGGGTGATCTCCTGCTGCTTGTTCTTGCGCAGGGCGTAGTTCGTGTGCGAGTTCATGCCCATCGGGCCCGGCCGGTACAGGGCCGAGACGGCGGAGATGTCCTCGAAGTTGTCGGGCTTCATCAGGCGCAGCAGGGAGCGCATGGGGCCGCCGTCGAACTGGAAGACGCCGAGGGTGTCGCCGCGGCCGAGCAGTTCGAAGGTCTTGGGGTCGTCGAGCGGCAGGGCCAGGAGATCGATGTCGATCCCCTTGTTGGCCTTCACCATCTTGACGGCGTCGTCCATGATCGTGAGGTTGCGCAGGCCGAGGAAGTCCATCTTCAGCAGGCCGAGCGACTCGCAGCTCGGGTAGTCCCACTGGGTGATGGTGACGCCGTCGGTGTGCCGCACCCAGACGGGTACGTGGTCGGTGATCGTCTCGCTGGACATGATCACGCCGGCCGCGTGCACGCCCATCTGGCGGACCAGGCCCTCCACGCCGCGGGCGGTGTCGATGACCTTCTTCACGTCCGGCTCGTTCTCGTACATCCCGCGGATCTCGCCGGCCTCGCCGTACCGGGGGTGCGAGGGGTCGAGGATGCCGGAGAGCGGGATGCCCTTGCCGAGGACGTCGGCGGGCATGGCCTTGGTGAGCCGGTCGCCCATGGCGTAGGGGTAGCCGAGGACGCGGGCGGAGTCCTTGATCGCGTTCTTGGCCTTGATGGTGCCGTACGTACCGATCATGGCGACCTTGTCGGCGCCGTACTTCTCGGTCACGTACCGGATCACCTCGACGCGCCGGCGCTCGTCGAAGTCGATGTCGACGTCGGGCATGGAGACGCGCTCGGGGTTCAGGAAGCGCTCGAAGATCAGACCGTGCGTGAGCGGGTCGAGGTCGGTGATGCCCATGGCGTACGCGACGATCGAGCCGGCCGCGGAGCCTCGGCCCGGGCCCACCGCGATGCCCTGGTTCTTGGCCCACATGATGAAGTCGGCGACCACGAGGAAGTAGCCCGGGAAGCCCATCGAGATGATCGTGTCCATCTCGTACTCGGCCTGCTTCATCCGGTCGTCCGGGATGCCTCCGGGGTAGCGGCGGTGCATGCCGCGCATGGTCTCCTCGCGGAACCAGGTGACCTCGGTGTAGCCCTCCGGGATGTCGAACTTCGGCATCAGGTTCCGGAACTGGAACATGCCCTCGGTCTCGATCTGGTCCGCGACCAGCTTCGTGTTGGCGCAGCCCTCCTGCCAGGCGTCCGAGGAGTCGATGGCGTACATCTCGTCCGTGGACTTCAGGTAGTAGCCGGTGCCGTCGAAGCGGAAGCGGTCGGGGTCCGAGAGGTTCTTGCCGGTCTGGATGCAGAGCAGGGCGTCGTGGGCGCCGGCCTCGCTCGCGTAGGTGTAGTGCGAGTCGTTCGTCACCAGCGGCGGGATGCCGAGCTTCTTGCCGATCTCCAGCAGCCCGTCGCGGACCCGGCGCTCGATCTCGATGCCGTGGTCCATCAGCTCCAGGAAGTACCGGTCCTTGCCGAAGATGTCCTGGTACTCGGAGGCGGCCTTCAGTGCCTCGTCGAACTGGCCGAGGCGCAGTCGGGTCTGCAGCTCGCCCGAGGGGCAGCCGGTGGAGGCGATCAGCCCCTCCGACCACTTGGAGATCGTCTCCTTGTCCATGCGCGGCCACTTCGTGAGCCAGCCCTCGGCGTACGCGTCCGACGACAGCCGGAAGAGGTTGTGCAGACCGGTGGCGTTCGCCGCCCAGATCGTCTTGTGGGTGTAACCGCCGGAACCGGAGACGTCGTCGCGCTTCTGGTGCGGCTGGCCCCACTGGATGCGGCGCTTGTTGCGCCGGGACTCGGGGGCGACGTACGCCTCGATGCCGATGATCGGCGTGATTCCGGCCTTCTGCGCAGAATGGAAGAAGTCGTACGCACCGTGCAGGTTGCCGTGGTCGGACATGGCGATGTGCGTCATGCCCATCTCATTGCACGCGTTGAACATGTCCTTCAGCCGCGCGGCACCGTCCAGCAGCGAGTACTGGGTGTGGACGTGCAGGTGCGTGAACGGCGGCTTGGTCACGGTGTGAGTCCTCCGGAGGGGAGAGAGGGGGCAGCCTCGAAGTCTACGTCGCCGGACCGACACAGAAGGGTCGCACCGAGTCTCCCGTGGCGCGGGCACTCACGGGTACGGTCGGGCGTTGCAGAACCAGGATCACCGAACCGGCGTCCCGTCGGGCAGGACCTGTACCACCCCGTGCACCAGGAGGCATCCGCCATGGCGGTTCCCGAGACGACCGACGAGCAGCGCGCCGAACAGATCCTCGACGTGTTCGACACCGCGTTCGGTGAGCTGCTCGCCGCCGACCCCGCCGCCTTCCAGGTCAAGTTCCGCAAGATGGCGGCCTCGGCCTTCGCCTTCTACCGGGGCACCGCCTGCCTGTTCTACTCCGACCTGGAGCGGGACCGGCACGGCGGCCCGTACCTGGACGAGCGGACGGGCCGGGTCTGGATCCACGGCGATCTCCACGCCGAGAACTTCGGCACGTACATGGACTCCCACGGCCGGCTGATCTTCAACGTCAACGACTTCGACGAGGCCTACGTCGGCCCCTTCACGTGGGACCTGAAGCGGTTCGCCGCCTCCGTCGCCCTGATCGGCTACACCAAGGCGCTCAGCGACGACCAGATAAGCGAGCTGGTGCGGATCTACGCCGGCGCCTACCGGGAGCGGATCCGCCGCCTGGCCGTCCGGGGCGAGGCCCCCTACAAGGACGAGGTGCCCTCCTTCACCCTGGACACCGCCGAGGGCCCGCTGCTGGCCGCGCTGCGCTCGGCCCGCTCCCGCACCCGCTTCGCCCTCCTGGACTCGATGACGGAGATACGGGACTACGAGCGCCGCTTCACCTCCGGCGCAGGCTCCGTCGAGCTGGACGCCGCCACCCGCTACAAGGTCCTGGCCGCCTTCGACGGATACCTGGAGACCCTCCCCGACGAGTCCCTCGTGCGGCCCGACTCCTACCGGGTCAAGGACGTGGTGGGGCGCCGGGGCGTCGGCATAGGCTCGGCGGGCCTGCCCTCCTACAACATCCTGCTGGAGGGGCACAGCGACGCCCTGGAGAACGACGTCGTGATCTACCTCAAGCAGGCGCAGACCCCGGCGGTCTCCCGGCACATCACGGACCGGGCGGTGCGGGAGTACTTCCGGCACGAGGGGCACCGCACGGTGATCTCGCAGCGCGCCCTGCAGGCGCATGCAGACCCGTGGCTGGGCTGGACGGAGCTGGACGGGGCGGGTCAGCTGGTGGCGGAGGTCTCCCCGTACGCGGTTGACCTGGACTGGTCGGACCTGGACGACCCGGAGGAGATCGCGGCCGTCGTCGCGGACCTGGGCAGGGCGACGGCGACCATGCACGGCGCCGCCGACGCGGACGAGAGCGGACAGACCCTGGTCCCCTTCTCCACGGAGCGGGCCATCGACGCGGTGATCTCGGCCGACGAGAAGGGCTTCGCGGAGCTGCTGGTGGACTTCGCCCACGCGTACGGCGCCCGGGCGCGCGCCGACCACCAGATCTTCGTGGACCTGTTCCGCAACGGCCGTCTCACGCCGTAGCGCCGGACCCCCGGGGGTCTCTTGCCGATCATGCGGGGTGACCGGCGAGACACCCCCTCAGGGCCCTCTTCCACAGGTACGCATGGGAGACTCGCGGCGATGGACATTTCAGGAATGGGGCTTCGAGGGCTGCGTGCCGCGCTGTTCAGCGCGCTCGTCGTGCTGCTCTCGGCCGGCTCGCACGTCCTCATGTCCCAGGTTCCGCTGCCCCCCGCACTGGTGGGCGGGGCCTTCGCCGCAGTGTTCGTGATCGCCTACGCGCTCGCGGGCCGCGAACGGGGCTTCGGCCCCATCGCCGGTCTGCTCGTACCGCTGGAGCTGGCCGCCGACACCGTCTTCACCACCGGACAGCACCTCTGCTACGGCCCGGCCGGCGGCCCCGTCTCGGGCCCGCTGCGCGCGATGGGTCTGGACGCCTTGTGCGGCGGCACTCCGGTGGGCGGACCGCTGGCCGAGGTCGCCGGGCCCGCCGCCGATCCCGCCGCGCTGCTGGCCGCCCCCGGGCCCTGGTCGCCCTGGCTGCTGCTCGGGGTCCACGTCTCGGTCGGCCTGCTCGCCGCCGCGTGGCTGCGCCACGGCGAGCGGGCGCTGGGCCGGCTGCTGCGCGCGGTGGCCGCCTTCGCGTTCCGGCCGCTGCTGCTGGCGGTGGCCGCGGCCGCCGTGGCCTGCGGGCCTGCCGGGCGGGTGCTGCGGTCGGCGCTCGTGGGCACGGGGGCCCGTACGCGATTCCCCGCACACTCCGTGGGACGGCGGGGACCCCCCGTGCTCGGCGCGCTCGCCCGCGCCTGACGCACGTACGGCAGTCCCTTTCACACGTCACACCCCACGGAGATCACGATGAGTTCACGCAACAGCCAGGCGAACAAGGCAGCGGCCCGCGAGCGGCTGCGCGCCGAGCGCGAGGCCCAGGCGAAGAAGGACAGGGTGCGCCGCCAGGTGACCGTGGCCGGCGCGGTCCTCGCCGCGCTCGGCCTGGTCGGCGCCGTCGGCTACGCGGTCGTGCAGGCCAACCAGCCCGATCACTGGGAGAAGGCCGCCACGGCCGCACTGGTCAAGCCGAAGAACACCGAGGGCGAGGACGGCACCACGGTCGTCGTCGGCAAGGCCGAGGCGAAGAAGACCCTGGAGCTGTACGAGGACTCGCGCTGCCCGGCCTGCGCCGGCTTCGAGCAGGCGGCCGGCGAGCAGATCAAGAAGGACGTGGACGCGGGCAAGTACAAGCTCCAGTACATCGGCGCCACGTTCATCGACAACGCCGTCAAGGGGGAGGGCTCGAAGAACGCCCTGAGCGCGCTGGGCGCGGCGCTGAACGTCAGCCCGCAGGCCTTCCTCGACTACAAGGCCGCGCTGTACTCCAAGGAGCTGCACCCCGAGGAGACCGTCGACAGCTTCGCCAAGGACGACTACCTGCTGAAGGTCGCGGACACCGTCCCCGCCCTCAAGGGGAACGCCGAGTTCAAGAAGGCCGTCGAGGACGGCACCTACGACCGGTGGGCGCTGGAGATGTCCAAGGCCTTCGACAAGTCGGGCGTGAAGGGGACGCCGACTCTGAAGATGGACGGCAAGAAGATCGAGACCCCGCAGACGGCGGAGCAGTTCACGGCGGCGATCGACAAGGCCCTGCAGGGCTGATAGCCGGACAATCCGGGAAGCGTTTTCCGGACAGGCCGCATCAACAGGCGGGCGAACTCCCAGAGTTCGCCCGCCTGTTGCATTCCCATGTCTGTTCCACCGGGTGTACCCGTCGGTAATATGACCATCCGTGACCAGTCATCTCATCCCTTCTCAGACCGCGGCAACTCCCCGTCGCCGTACGGTCGTCCTCGCCGCCGCGGCCACGGCCGCGCTGGCCCCCCTCACCGCACTGGGCGCCTCGGCCGCCCACGCGGCGGGCTCCGGCACCGACGGCAATACCAGTGCAGGAACCTTCCTGCACGGCGTCGCCTCCGGCGACCCGCTCCCCGACGGGGTCCTCCTGTGGACCCGCGTCACCCCCACCCCCGAGGCCGTGCCCGGCTCCGGCGTCGGCCCCGCCACCCAGGTGGGCTGGGAGGTGGCCTCGGACAAGGCCTTCTCCCGCATCGTCACCTCCGGCACCGTCACCGCGAGCGCCGCCACCGACCACACGGTCAAGGTGGACGTACGCGGACTGCAGCCGCAGACGCCGTACTGGTACCGGTTCACCGCCGGCTCCACCGTCTCCCCCGTCGGGCGCACCCTGACCACCCCGGGCCACGACGTGACGACCGACGGGGTCCGTTTCGGCGTGGTCTCCTGCGCCAACTGGGAGTCCGGCTACTTCTCCGCGTACCGCCACCTGGCCGCCCGCACCGATCTGCACGCGATCCTGCACCTGGGCGACTACATCTACGAGTACCAGACCGGGGGATATCCGGAGGCGAAGTACGTCGTCCGCCCGCACGAGCCGAAGCACGAGATCGTCTCGCTGGCCGACTACCGCACCCGGCACGGCACGTACAAGACGGACGCCGACCTCCAGGCGCTGCACCAGGCCCACCCGGTCATCGCCATCTGGGACGACCACGAGTTCGCCGACGACACCTGGTCCGGCGGCGCCGACAACCACACGCCGGGCGCCGAGGGCGAGTGGGCGGCCCGTGCGGCCGCCGCCAAGCAGGCGTACTTCGAGTGGATGCCCGTACGCACCTCCATCGCGGGCACCGTCTACCGGCGGCTGCGCTTCGGCACCCTCGCCGACCTGCACCTGCTGGACCTGCGCTCCTTCCGTTCACAGCAGGTCAAGACGGGCAGCGGCTCGGTGGACGACCCGGAGCGCACCATCACCGGGCGGGCCCAGCTGGACTGGCTCAAGTCGGGCCTCGCGGGCTCGAACGCGACCTGGAAGCTGGTCGGCACCTCGGTGATGATCTCGCCGGTGGCCTTCGCCTCGCTGCCCGCTCACCTGATGAAGCCGCTGGCCAAGCTGCTCGGCCTGCCCGAGGGCGGCATAGCGGTCAACGTAGACCAGTGGGACGGGTACACGGACGACCGCAAGGAGCTGCTGGGTCACCTCAAGGACCGGAACGTCAAGAACACCGTGTTCCTGACCGGTGACATCCACATGGCCTGGGCGAACGAGGTCCCGGTGAACATGGCGACGTATCCGGGTTCAGGCACGACGGCGACCGAGTTCGTCGTCACGTCGGTGACTTCGGACAACCTCGACGACATCCTGCACGTGCCGGCGGACACCGCCTCGCTGGTCGCCGAGTCGGCCGTCAAGGCCGCCAACTGGCACGTGAAGTGGCTCGACATGGACGCGCACGGCTACGGCGTCCTGGACGTGACGGCGGAGCGCTCGCAGATGGACTACTACGTCGTGTCCGACAAGCGGCAGCAGGCCGCCACGTCCGCGTGGACCCGTTCCTACCGCACCCTGAACGGGACCCAGAAGGTGGAGAGGTCCTACCAGCCGGTCGGCTGATTGACCGTCAAATCTCCTGCGACACGGGGCGCCTGGTACATACCAGGCGCCCCGCGTGCGTTTGTGGCAACAAATCTTTTACGTAAGACCCTTGACCTGAATATGTCATGCCCACATAAGCTTCGCGCCAGCTGAAGAAGATCCTTCAGGCCACCACCCCCCACCACCCCCCACCCGCGAGGAGCACACGTGCGCGCAATTGCTCGCATATCCCCCCTTCTTCGCCGCCGCCTGATGGGCACGGCGGTTTTGGCCGGAACCCTGGCTTTCACCCCCCTTGCCGCCCCCACCACGCTGGCGGCCGCCAAGACCCCGGCCGAGGTGTGCGCGGAGGAGTCCACCGGCGCGGCCAACGCGCGCGTGGCCCGCGGCCACGAGGCGCACGCGGACGAGCCCAACGAGGTCACCGAGGCCCAGGCGAAGGCCATGGACGCCGACCTCAAGGCGAAGCTCGACAAGGCCCTCAAGAACCAGCCGCAGCGCAGCCTCAGCGCTGCCGAGGCCGTGGTGAACATCCCCGTGTACTTCCACGTGGTGCACTCGGGCACCACCGGAAAGCTGTCGTCCACGGCCGTCAACAACCAGCTGGCGGTCCTCAACGCGGCCTTCGGCGGCCAGGGCACCGGCAACGTCAACACGAACTTCCAGTTCACCCTGGCGTCCACCGACTACACGGACAACGCCTCCTGGTACAACCTGGCCTCCGGCTCCCAGGCCGAGAAGGACATGAAGAACACCCTGCGCCAGGGCGGTCCGGGCGCGCTCAACTTCTACACGGCCAAGCTCTCCGGCGGCCTGCTGGGCTGGGCGACCTTCCCGACCTCCTACGCCTCCAGCCCCAAGATGGACGGCGTGGTCGTGCTCGACAGCTCGCTGCCCGGCGGCACGGCGGCCAACTACAACGAGGGCGACACCGCGACCCACGAGGTCGGCCACTGGCTCGGGCTCTACCACACCTTCCAGGGCGGCTGTAACGGCAACGGCGACTACGTCTCCGACACCCCGGCCGAGAAGAGCGCCGCGTACGAGTGCCCGACCGGTCGCGACAGCTGCGCCAGCAAGCCCGGCGTGGACCCGATCCGCAACTTCATGGACTACACGTACGACTCGTGCATGTACCAGTTCACCGCCGGCCAGGTGGCCCGCATGTCGAGCAGCTGGACGGCCTACCGGGCCGGCTGACCCACTGCCGAGCTGAAAAGGGCCCGGTCCGGCATCCGCCGGGCCGGGCCCCTCGGTTCGCGGCTGCAGGACTGCTACAGGCTGCCGAGGAAGCCGATCGCCACCTTCCAGGTCTGCTCGGCGGCCTGCGCGTCGTAGTCGTCCAACTCCGGGTCGGTGAACAGGTGTCCGGCGCCCGGGTAGCTGTGGACCTCCACGTCCGCCCCGGCCCGCTGCATCCGCAGGTACCAGGCGGTCAGCCAGTCGTGCGGCTCGAACGGGTCCGGGTCCGCGATGTGCAACTGCACGGGAAGCCCGTCCACGGAGGCCTCGTCGTCCAGGTCCGCCGTCCCGTGCAGGAGCAGCAGCCCGCGCGCCTTCTCGTCGGCCAGCGCCAGGTGCTGGGCGATCGAGCCGCCGAAGGAGAAGCCCGCGTAGACGAGGCCCTGGTCGGAGTACGGAGCGGAGGCCAGCACCGCGCGCTTCAGCAGTTCGTCTCGGCCGATCTCGTCCTGGTGGGCCATGCCCTCCTCGACGGTCCCGAAAGTGCGTCCCTCGAAGAGATCCGGCACCTGGACCTGGTGCCCGGCCGCGCGCAGCCGGTCGGCCGCCGCGTGCACCGCGGGCCGCAGCCCGTACGTCGAATGGAAAAGCATGATGTTCATGCCTCCATCGTGCCAGCTACGTTCATCCCCATGGAGATGGAGAACGTCCTGCGCCCCGTGACGGTCATCGGCGGCTCGCTGGTCGCCACCCTGATCGCGGGCTGGCTGCTGGACCTGCTGCTGCGCCGAGCCGACGCCCGGCACGCCGAGACCCCGCTGTGGGGCCTGCTGCGCCGCTGCCGGCTGCCCTTCCAGGTGGTGCTCTGCACCTCGCTGCTCAGAGCCTCGTACCGGCAGGCGGGGATCCTCCCCGACCACACCGTCGGCGTCGGCCGGTTCCTCACCCTGGTGCTGATCGCCTCCGCCGCGTGGCTGGCCGTGCGCATCGCGACAGCCGCGGTCGACTCGACCTACGCACGCTACGCCGCCGTGACCGAGGACGACGCCCGGGTCCGCCGGGTCCGCACCCAGGTGACGCTGATCCAGCGGGTGGTCACGGCGCTGGTGGTCGTCGTCGCCGTGGCGGCCATGCTGCTGACCTTCCCGCCGATGCGTACGGTCGGCGCCTCCCTGCTCGCCTCCGCGGGCGTCCTCGGCATCGTGGCGGGCATCGCCGCCCAGGCCGCGCTGGGCAACCTCTTCGCCGGCCTCCAGATCGCCTTCGGCGACACCGTCCGCATCGGGGACACGGTGGTGGTCGACAAGGAATGGGGCCGGGTCGAGGAGATCACCCTGACCTTCCTGACCGTCCGCACCTGGGACGAGCGCCGCATCACGATGCCGGTGTCGTATTTCACAAGCAAGCCGTACGAGAACTGGTCGCGCGGCGGCGCGCAGATGACCGGCACGGTCTTCTGGCACCTGGACCACAGCGCGCCGCTCGACCTGATGCGGGAACGGCTCCAGGAGATCCTGAAGGAACTCCCGGAGTGGGACGGCCGCGGAGGCGGCCTGGCTGTGACGGACACCACTGCGCACACGGTCCAGGTCCGCGCGGTGGTCACGGCGAAGGACGCCGACGACCTGTGGACGCTGCGCTGCGCGGTCCGCGAGCGCCTGATCACCTGGCTGGTGACCCACCACCCCTACGCCTTGCCCCGCATCGCGACCTCGGAGGCCGCCCCCCGGCCGGGCGCCTGACGCGGATACCGCAAGATCCAGCCCCGTCGGAGTGTGAGGCGCGGGGGTCCGGGGCCCGGCCCCCGGCAGCGGCGGCGCAGTCGGGTCAGGACGTCAGCAGCGCGGCGGCGCACTCCTCGGCGAGGTTCTCCGCGTGCGCCGGCAGCGGCCCCCCGGCGCGCAGGTGCCGGCGGACGACCGAGAGCGGCAGGTCGATCAGGGCCAGGGTGACGCGGTCACGGCCCTGTGCGTCCGTCGCGCCGAGGGACGCGGCGAGCGTGCCGATGGCCGCGTACACGCGCTGGTTCCCGGAGTCGGCCCGCCGGACGTGCTCCTCGGACCAGTCGGCGCGGCCGAACTCCGCGGGGCCGTAGAGGAGGAGGGCGGCCTCGCGCGGATGCGCGCGGCTCCACGCCACGACGTGCCGGGCGGCCGCGCGGGCGGCCCGCCGGGGGTCGGCGTCGCCGTGGAGCGTGGCGTAGTAGCCCTCCTGGAACCGCTCCACGGTCCGCAGCCACACCTCGGCGAGCAGAGCCGTGCGCCCGGCGAAGCGGTGGTACATGGAGCCGCTCGGTGCGCCGATCGCCTGGGCGACGGCGGACATGGTCACGCCGCCCGGCCCGGCGGTGGCGGCCAGCACGACGGCGGCGTCGAGGATCTGGTCGGTGTCGAAGCGGGGTGGTCGCGCCATGAATCAGAGAGTACCCTCCAGATTATTAGAGACTCCTCTCTAATAATGAGAAGGGGAGGGCGCAATGGGCGTCTACAACGTGCACGAACGCCTGCTGGCGGCAAAGGCGAGCGAGGTGGGCGCGCTCGTCGACACGCTGGCGGCCGGAGACGACGACCGGTTGTGGCCGGGCGGCGTGTGGGACGCGATGGAGTTCGACCGCCCCCTGGCGGTGGGCGCGGTGGGCGGCCACGGGCCCGTCCGTTACACGGTGGCCGCGTACGTGCCCGGGACATGGGTCCGCTTCACCTTCACCGGGCCGCGCGGATTCCACGGCTTCCACGAGTTCGCCGTCCTGCCGGTCGATGCGGAGCGCACCGTGCTGCGGCACACCCTGGCGATGACCACCAGCGGCCTGGCCCGCGTCACCTGGCCCCTGGCCTGGCGGCCGGCGCACGACGCCTGTCTGGAGGACAGCCTGGACCGCGCCGAACGCGCCTGCACGGGCACCATCGCCCGCCCCGCCCGCTGGTCCCCTTACGTCCGCTTCCTCCTCGCACTGGCCCGTCTTGCTTCCTAGGTACTTGGGAGTCCCGACAACGCCGCGAGGTGCGGTGCCGGGCAGCGCGGGCCCGGCAAGATCCGAAAGACCCGCCCTAGGGCGAGCGCAGGCTCCGTACGTCGAGATGCCGCAGCACCCGGTCCACGATCTCCGGATCGGAGCCGGGTTCGCTGCGGGCGGCCAGTACCTCGTGGCGCGCGGCGGACATCATCTCCCGCTGGATCCGCTGGATGTCGCGCAGCCGCTGCACCCGCTGCGCGTACGCCTCGCGCCGTTCCTCGTCCACCATGTCGGGGCTGATCCTGGCCCCCACGTCGTAGGCCCGCCGGTGCAACTGCTCGACCAGGTCCTCCGCCAGGTCCTCCTCCTGCTCGATCTCCTTCAGCCGCCGCTTCGCGGCCCGGGCGGCGCGGATCGCCAGCTGCCGCTCGGCGTCCTTCCCGGCGTCCGAGTCGGCCTCCACCCCCAGCCGCCGCACCAGCCACGGCAGGGTCAGCCCCTGGCACACCAGGGTCGCCATGATCACCGCGAAGGCGATGAAGATGATCTGGTCCCGACCGGGGAAGGGGTCACCGGCATCCGTCCGCAGCGGAATCGCGAGGGCCAGGGCCACCGAGGCCACCCCCCGCATCCCGGCCCACCACATCACCACGCTCTCCCGCCAGCTCAGCGGGATCTCCTCGTCGTAGTCGCGCCGCCGGTGCAGCTTCTTGGCGAGCCAGCCGGCCGGCAGCAGCCACACCAGCCGTACGCCGACCACCACCGCGACCACGGCCACCGCCCACCCGGCCATCTCCCACGCGCGGCCGCTCGCCGTCCCGAAGACGTTGTGGAGCTCCAGCCCGATCAGCCCGAAGGCCACCCCGGTGACCAGCATGTCGACGACTTCCCAGAAGGTGTGCCCGGCGAGGCGGCCCAGCACGTCGTCGGCGTCGGTCGCGTACTCGGCCAGGAACAGGGCCGTCGTCAGCACGGCCAGCACCCCCGATCCCCGCAGCTCCTCCGCCACCACGTAGGCCACGAACGGCACCAGGAGCGTCAGCCCGATCTGCAGCGTGGCGTCACCGAGCCGCCCCATCAGCCGGTTGGCGGCCCAGCCGAGCGCGAGCCCCACGGCCACCGCCACCACGGCCGAGAGCACGAACTCCCCGAGCGCCTCCGGCCAGGAGAAGCTGCCGCTGACGACGGCGCCGACGGCCACGTGATAGAGCACGATCGCCGTCACGTCGTTGAAGAGCCCCTCGCCCTCCAGGATCGACACCATCCGGCGGGGAAGCCCGAGCGATCCCGCGACGGCGGTGGCCGCGACCGGATCGGGCGGGGCGACGAGCGCGCCGAGCGCGACGGCCGCGGCGATCGGCAGCCCGGGCACGACGGCGTGCGCGACGGCGGCCACGGCGGCGGTCGTGACGAACACCAGGGCCACGGCCAGCAGGAGGATGGGCCGGACGTTGGCGGCGAACTGCCGCCAGGAGGTGCGCTGCACGGAGGCGTACAGCAGCGGTGGCAGCACCAGCGGCAGGATGAAATCGGGCGGGACCTCGACGTTCGGCACGGCCGGGACCAGCGCGAGGACCACCCCGCCGATGGTCATGAGCACGGGCGCGGGCAGCCCCAGCCGGTCCCCGAGCGGCACCGTGACCACGGCCCCGAGGAGGAGCACGAACAGCAGAGCAAGCTGATCCACTCCCCCACCCTGCCAGCCCGCTGCGCTTGGCGGTGCGGTGTGTCGGGTCCGCGCCCACGTGTCGGGCCGGCGCCCGCATCCGTGACGGCGCCCGCATCCGTGACGGCGCTCCGCGCCGCACCCCTACGGCGCTCCGCGCCCGCGCCTCACACGCCGGCGGGGCTGGATCGCAGGGCTACGGCAAAGGGCGCCGCATCGCTCGGTGCGGGATGCCCGCGTCTTCGAACTCCGGGCCGTAGGCCTCGTACCCGAGCCGCTCGTAGAAGCCGAGCGCATGCGTCTGCGCGCCCAGGTCCACGGCCGTCAGGCCGAGCCGGCCCCCCTCGGCCTCGAGCGCCCGGACCAGCGCCACGCCCACGCCCAGCCCGCGCGCGGTCTTGGCGACGGCCAGTCGCCCGAGCGAACCCACCCCGACGGCGTCGGGCCCGATCTTGCCCAGGGCGGCGGCGCCGTACAGCAGCCGTCCCGTGCCCAGCGGCTCTCCGTCCGCCCCCACGGCCAGCACGTGGACCGCACCCGCGTCGTACGCGTCGTACTCGATCGACTCCGGCACCGACTGCTCGATGACGAACACCTCGTGCCGTACGGCGAAGCACGCCGCCCTGTCGGCCTCGGAGTCCGCGACCCGTACCTCGAAGCCGACGGCGGTCACTCGCTCTCCGCCCGGATCACGTCCAGCGCGTGCTGGAGGTCCGCCGGGTAGGTGCTCTCGAATTCCACCCACTGCCCGTCGGACGGGTGCTCGAAGCCGAGCCGCACCGCGTGCAGCCACTGCCGGGTGAGGCCGAGCCGCTTCGCGACGGTCGGGTCGGCGCCGTACGTCAGGTCGCCGACGCACGGGTGCCGGTGCGCGGACATGTGGACGCGGATCTGGTGCGTACGCCCGGTCTCCAGCTTGACGTCCAGCAGCGAGGCGGCGCGGAAGGCCTCGATCAGGTCGTAGTGCGTGACGGAGTCCTTGCCGTCCTGCGTCACGGCCCACTTGTAGTCCGCGCTCGGGTGGCGGCCGATCGGCGCGTCGATGGTGCCGCTCATCGGGTCCGGGTGGCCCTGCACCAGCGCGTGGTAGCGCTTGTCCACGACCCGCTCGCGGAACTGGTTCTTCAGCGAGGTGTACGCGCGCTCCGACTTCGCGACGGCCATCAGGCCGGACGTGCCGACGTCGAGGCGGTGCACGATGCCCTGGCGCTCGGAGGCGCCGGAGGTGGAGATGCGGTAGCCGGCCGCGGCGAGACCGCCGATGACGGTGGTGCCGGTCCAGCCGGGGCTCGGATGCGCGGCGACGCCCACCGGCTTCATGATGACGACGATGTCGTCGTCATCATGGACGATCTCCATGCCCGGGACGGGCTCGGCGACGACCTCGACCGGCCGCGGCGGCGCGGGCATCTCGACTTCGAGCCAGGCGCCACCGTGCACACGCTCGGACTTCCCGACGACACTGCCGTCGACCGACACCTTCCCCGCGGCCGCGAGATCGGCCGCCTTCGTCCGGGAGAAACCGAACATACGGGCGATGGCGGCGTCGACGCGCTCGCCCTCGAGGCCATCGGGAACGGGCAGGGTGCGGATCTCGGGAATCGTACTCACCCGTCGAGTATGCAGGACTCGACGATGGGGCAGTCCCGCGATCAGTCCTTGTGGACGGTGCCGTCCGGGTCCAGACCCTTGAACGACAGCAGCACGATGAGGATGCCGCCGCACACGATCGCCGAGTCGGCGAGGTTGAAGACGGCGAAATGGGCCGGCGCGATGAAGTCCACGACCGCGCCCCGGAACACACCCGGCGAACGGAAGATCCGGTCGGTCAGGTTGCCCAGCGCACCGCCCAGCAGCAGACCCAGCGCGATCGCCCACGGCAGGCTGTAGAGCTTGCGGGCCAGCCGCACGATCACCACGATCACCGAGGCCGCGATGCAGGTGAAGATGATGGTGAAGGCCTCGCCGAAGCCGAAGGCCGCGCCCGGGTTGCGGACCGCCTCGAACCTCAGCAGGTCACCGATGATCTCGATCGGCGGCTGGTGCTCCAGCTTCGCCACGACCAGCATCTTGGTGCCGAGGTCCAGCAGGTAGGCGAGCAACGCCACGACGAGCAGCGCCGTGATCCGCCGGTGCCCCTTGGGCCCGACGGACTCCGGCTGGGCGTCGTCCCCGACCTCCGGCGTACCGATGATGCGCTCCGCCTCTGCCACGTGAGTCCCTCGAACTAGCTCGAATCAGGCTCCTCCTGGACCCTGACGAGACACGAGGGTACGTCAGGGCCCCCGTGCACCGCCTGCCCCACCTCCCACCGCGTGCCCGGCCCGTGCCCTCCGCGCGTCCTCCGGTGTCCCGCCCGTGCCCCGCTAGTGCCGCCTCTCCTGCTTCTGCTTGCAGTCCACACACAGCGTGGCCCGCGGGAAGGCCTGCATCCTGGCCTTGCCGATGGGCTGCCCGCAGTTCTCGCAGAGCCCGTACGTGCCCGCCTCCAGCCGTTCCAGGGCCCGCTCGGTCTGCTCCAGCATCGAGCTGGCGTTCGCCGCGAGCGCCAGCTCGGACTCCCGGGTGATGTTCTTGGTGCCGGTGTCGGCCTGGTCGTCGCCCGCGCCGTCGCCCGAGTCCCGCATCAGGCCCGAGATGGCCACCTCGGAGGCCTCGAGCTCGGCACGCAGCCGCAGCACCTCCGACAGCAGCTCCGTACGCGCGTCCTCGACCTCCTTGGGCGTCCAGGGGTCCTCCCCGGGCCGTACGGCGAGCTCGCCGGGGGCCAGGGCCGCCGTGGCCCGTGTCTTGGGCAGCCCGCTGGTGGCGGCCGCGGCCGTCTTCCTCGCCGTACCGGTGCTCTTCTTGGCAACCACTTTCCGGACTCCCGTCTCCTTCGCGGCGTGCGCCGCCCCCTCGGCCCCGGCCCTCTTGGCCGTGGCCGTCCGCTTCTCGACGGCGGTCGTCTTCGCGACGGCGGTCGCCTTCCCGGCCGGGGCCTTGCCGGCCCGGGCCTTCCCGACCGGAGCCCCGTCGGCCGGCGCCTTGTCCGCGGCAGCGGTCTTCCGGGCGGCGGCCGCCTTCTCGGCGGGAGCCACGTCCTCCGGGACCGCCGCCTTCCCGGTGGCCTTTCCGACAGCCTTCTTGGCAGTACCGGCGGTCTTCTTCGCCACCATGGTCGCGGCCCCTTCACATACTGTGATCATTGCTCGCGAATCGTGCCGGAACGATAAATCGGCTCCAGCCCCGCGGCAACGGGGCACGCATCCATCGAGGTCAACCTGCCTCCGTTGTGCCCATCCGCAGGCCCGGTAATCCGCCACTCCCGCCCCACCCGCGTCCGGACCGGCGCGTCGGGCCCATTCGGGTCACCCGCGGACCTGTCCCGTCCCCCCGGCCGCGCCCCCGTCGCGCCCCCGCCACGCCGGTCCGGCGGCCCCCGCACGGGCCCCCGTAAACCGGTCTGCCGCGCGCCCGCCCGGCCCGTACACTGGCCCCAGCGAAAGGCATGGACGGGGACGAGTAGCGTCGGACGCAGCCAGGAGCGACCCGGGGACGGTGAGAGCCCGGGGGCGAGCGCGATGTGAAGGATCACCCCTGAGCCGCCGGAAGAAAGCCCGCACGGATCCCCGTAGGGCGAGTAGAACCGGCTTCGCACCCCAATGAGGGGGCCACCGGACCCGTCCGGCGGCCAAGGAGGGTGGTACCGCGGGAGCAGCAGTCGGCTCTCGTCCCTCCGGACGGAAGTGACATCCCGCCGGAGGAAGAGTTCAGCCTCATGACCACACCGCCGCAGTACCGCCCGGTACCCGCCCAGGTCGACCTGCCTGCCCTCGAGCACGCGGTCCTCGACTTCTGGCGCGAGAGCAAGACCTTCGCCAAGACCCTGGAGCAGTCCGAGGGCCGCCCCGAGTGGGTCTTCTACGAGGGCCCGCCCACCGCGAACGGCATGCCCGGCGCGCACCACATCGAGGCCCGCGTCTTCAAGGACGTCTTTCCCCGCTTCCGCACCATGCGCGGCTACCACGTGGCCCGCAAGGCCGGCTGGGACTGCCACGGCCTGCCCGTCGAGCTCGCCGTCGAGAAGGAGCTGGGCTTCAACGGCAAGCAGGACATCGAGGCGTACGGCATCGCCGAGTTCAACGCCAAGTGCCGCGAGTCCGTGACCCGCCACACCGACGCGTTCACCGAGCTCACGACCCGCATGGGCTACTGGGTCGACCTGGACGACGCCTACCGGACCATGGACCCCGAGTACGTCGAGTCCGTGTGGTGGTCGCTGAAGGAGATCTTCAACAAGGGTCTGCTCACCCAGGACCACCGTGTCGCCCCCTGGTGCCCGCGCTGCGGCACCGGCCTGTCCGACCACGAGCTGGCCCAGGGCTACGAGACGGTCGTCGACCCCTCGGTCTTCGTCCGCTTCCCGCTGACCTCCGGCCCGCTGGCCGGTCAGGCGGCGCTGCTGGTCTGGACGACGACCCCCTGGACCCTGGTGTCCAACACCGCGGTCGCCGCGCACCCGGAGGTCGCGTACGTCGTCGCGACCAACGGCACGGAGCGGCTGGTCGTCGCCCAGCCGCTGCTGGAGAAGGCCCTCGGCGAGGGCTGGGAGGCCACCGGCGAGACGTTCACCGGCAAGGAGATGGAGCGCTGGACCTACCAGCGCCCCTTCGAGCTCGTGGAATTCCCGGAGCCGGCCCACTACGTCGTGAACGCCGAGTACGTCACCACCGAGGACGGCACCGGTCTGGTCCACCAGTCCCCCGCCTTCGGCGCCGACGACCTCGCGGTCTGCCGCGCGTACGGCCTGCCCGTCGTGAACCCGGTCCGCCCGGACGGCACCTTCGAGGAGGAGGTACCGCTGATCGGCGGCGTCTTCTTCAAGAAGGCCGACGAGAAGCTGACCGCCGACCTCGACGCGCGCGGCCTGCTCTTCAAGCACATCGCCTACGAGCACAGCTATCCGCACTGCTGGCGCTGCCACACGGCACTGCTCTACTACGCGCAGCCGTCCTGGTACATCCGCACCACCGCCGTCAAGGACGCGATGCTGCGGGAGAACGAGAAGACCAACTGGTTCCCCGACTCCGTCAAGCAGGGCCGCTTCGGCGACTGGCTGAACAACAACATCGACTGGGCGCTGTCCCGCAACCGGTACTGGGGCACCCCGCTGCCGATCTGGCGGTGTGAGGAGAACCACCTCACCTGCGTCGGCTCGCGGGCGGAGCTGACCGAGCTGTCCGGCACGGACCAGTCCGCCCTGGACCCGCACCGCCCGTACATCGACGACGTCACCTTCCCCTGCACGGCCGAGGGCTGCGAGCTGACCGCCGTCCGCGTGCCCGAGGTCATCGACGCCTGGTACGACTCGGGCTCGATGCCGTTCGCGCAGTGGGGATATCCGTACAAGAACAAGGAGATCTTCGAGAAGCGCTACCCGGCGCAGTTCATCTCGGAGGCCATCGACCAGACGCGCGGCTGGTTCTACACGCTGATGGCGGTCGGCACCCTCGTCTTCGACAAGTCCTCCTACGAGAACGTGGTCTGCCTGGGCCACATCCTCGCCGAGGACGGCCGCAAGATGTCCAAGCACCTGGGCAACATCCTGCAGCCCATCCCGCTCATGGACCAGCACGGCGCGGACGCGGTGCGCTGGTTCATGGCGGCCGGCGGCTCCCCGTGGGCGGCGCGCCGCGTCGGCCACGGCACCATCCAGGAGGTCGTCCGCAAGACCCTCCTCACGTACTGGAACACGGTCGCCTTCCAGGCCCTGTACGCCCGTACGTCGAACTGGGCGCCGTCCGCGGCCGACCCGGCCCCGGCCGACCGCACGGTCCTCGACCGCTGGCTGCTCTCCGAGCTCCACACCCTGGTCGCCGAGGTCACCGAGGCGATGGAGTCGTACGACACCCAGCGGGCCGGCAAGCTCCTCTCCGCATTCGTCGACGACCTCTCCAACTGGTACGTCCGCCGCTCGCGCCGCCGCTTCTGGCAGGGCGACGCGTCCGCGCTGCGCACCCTGCACGACGTGGTCGAGACGGTCACCCGCCTGCTGGCTCCGCTGACCCCCTTCATCACGGAGCGGGTCTGGCAGGACATGGTCGTCCCGGTCACCCCGGACGCCCCCGAGTCCGTCCACCTCTCGACGTGGCCGGAGGCGGACTCCTCCCAGGTGGACCGGACCCTGTCCCAGCAGATGCTGCTGGTCCGCCGCCTGGTCGAGCTGGGCCGCGCCACGCGCGCCGAGTCGGGCGTCAAGACCCGCCAGCCGCTGTCCCGCGCCCTGGTCGGCGCGGTGGGCTTCGACGCGCTCTCCCCCGAGCTGCAGTCGCAGATCACCGAGGAGCTGAACGTCTCCTCCCTGGCCTCGCTCTCGGAGGTCGGCGGTTCCCTGGTGGACACCACGGCGAAGGCGAACTTCCGCGCGCTGGGCAAGCGCTTCGGCAAGGGCGTCCAGGACGTGGCGAAGGCGGTGGCCGCGGCCGATGCGGCGGCGCTGTCGCTGGCCCTGCGAGGCGGCTCCGCCGAGGTCGAGGTGAACGGCGAGTCCGTGGCCCTCACCCCGGAGGAGGTCATCATCACGGAGACCCCGCGCGAGGGCTGGTCGGTGGCGTCCGACGCGGGCGCGACGGTGGCGCTGGACCTGGAGATCACTCCGGAGCTGCGGCTGGCGGGCCTGGCCCGTGACGCGATCCGGCTGATCCAGGAGGCCCGTAAGAACTCCGGCCTCGACGTGGCCGACCGCATCGCGCTGCGGTGGTCCTCTCCGGACCCGGAGGTCGTGACGGCCCTGACGGAGCACGCGGCGCTCATCGCGGACGAGGTCCTGGCCACGGACTTCGCGGACGGCTCGGCCGATGCGACGTACGGAGACCCGTTCACGGACGAGCCCCTGTCCCTGACCTTCCGCCTCCGCAAGGCGTAGCCCGGCCGAAGAGGCCCGTACCCCCTGGTGAGGGGGTACGGGCCTCTTCGCTGTCCCACCTCACTGCACGGCGCTGCGCGCCCGCGCCGCCTCACACGCCGGGGGGGCTGTACTGCAAGCCCGTCCGGCATCATCCAGCCCCGCCGGCGTGTGAGGCGCGGGGGTCCTGGGCGGAGCCCCGGGAACCGTGCCGCGCCCGGGGCACGCAAACGGGCCGGGCCCGAGGTTTCGGTGGAAACCCGGGCC
>NZ_JBSGZI010000122.1:0-21804 GCF_053610945.1 Streptomyces sp. NPDC054849 | reverse complement strand
ATGGCCTTTGGTCGGGTGGGCTGGTTTTTGTGTATAAGAGACCGGCGCCGCCTCCGTCCGGGCGCCGCGCGCCCCGTCCGGTTTCCGCCGGAGGGGGCGCTCGGTCGTTTCCGGGGCGGGGTGTCCCCGTGCGCGAACGGACGGTCCGTCATCCCCGGCCAGCGGCCGAGAAATCCGGTGAACCTCCCGGCCCCGGCGGGTAGCGTCGCCGACCGTGACTCCAGTTCTGCGCACCGAACGCCTGCTCCTCGATCCGTACACCCCCGAGGACGAGGAAGCCTTCGTCGCCCTCTTCCAGGACACCCGGGTGTCCCGGTGGATGGGGGACGGCCCGTCCACCGAGGCCGAGGACCGGGCACTGTTCGGGCGGGTCTTCACGAAGGTCTACGCCGAGAACCTGTTCGACGTCTGGGCCGTGCGGCGGGACGGCCGGCTGGTCGGCCACGCCGAGATCAAGCGGACCGAAGACGTCGGCGGCCACGAGATCATCTACGCCCTAGCCCCGGAGGCCTGGGGATCGGGCTTCGGCACCGAGATCGCGGAGGCGATCGTCGCGTACGGCTTCGCCACCCTCGGCCTCACCGAGGTGCACGCCACGGTGGCCGCCCTCAACGCGGCCTCCCTGGCCCTGCTCGCCCGCATCGGCTTCACGCACGTCCGGGACGCCCAGGAGGACGACGGCTCCACCACCCGCGTCCTGACCCGGCGCCGCCCCTGAGCGCGGGCGGTCCGCCGCAACGAGGAGCGCCCCATCCGCATGGCTTCGGGTGGGGCGCTCGGTCGTGTGGGGCGTGATCAGGCGGAGGTGCCGCGGCGGCGGCGGCCGAGCCAGGCGGCGGCCGCGCCGAGCGCGACCAGGACGGCCGCGAGGCCGGCGTACAGGCCGTTGGACGAGCCGGCGCCGGTGTGGGCGAGGGAGCCGGTGGACGATCCCGTGGTCGTCACGTTGGTGTTGCCCGTGGAGGCGGCGACGGCCGGCCGCACCGAGGGGGTGGCGGAGGGCGTGGTGGACGGGGTCGTGGACGGCGTGGTGGAGGGGGTGGTGGAGGGGGTGTCGGACGGCACCGTCTCCGCGAACGGGACGAGGGGGAACCGCACCGAGCCCGTCTTGAGCGGGTAGGTGTTGCCCTCGGCCTGGCGGACCTCGGCCTCCATCGTGATCGTGGTCTTCTTCGTCAGCTTGGTGCGGTTGCCCAGGCTGACGCGGATCGGCAGCGTGTGGACACCGTAGGCGGCGCCGAAGCCCTTGGGGATCCGCGGCAGCTCGTAGCGGCTGTCCTCGGCCTTCAGGTCCTGCCAGCGGCCGTCGATCATGGCCTGCACCCGGAAGTCGGCGTCCTGCTCGCCCGGGTGGGACAGGCTCAGGCTGGTCGCGAGGGCGGTGGCGAACGTGCCGTCGCCGGTGGCCTGGTGGTTCAGGTCCAGGTACGCACGCTGCTCCTGGCCGTCCTTGCCCGAGCTGATCTGCTTGAACCAGGTCTTCAGCTCGCCCGTCTTGATCTGCGGGTCGACCTTGAAGAGGTGCGAGTCCGCGCCGCCCTTGGCCACCGAGTTGTTGTAGCTGGTGGCGGTGAAGTCGAAGTCACCGTTGTTGGTGGGGTAGTTCGCGCCCAGACCGACGGTGACCTTCCAGGTCATCTTGCCGTTCGCGGGGATGTCGAAGCCGCTGCCCAGCTCGCCCGGGGCGTCGGCCGCCGGGAAGAACGTGCCCTGCCACCCGCCGTCCTGCTGACCGATCGAGGACTTGGTCGCCGGGGCGTCCACCGCGTCGACCTTGAAGAGGACGTCGTCCTTCTGCAGCCGGCTGGGGCCGTTCGGGTCCAGGAGCAGCCACGGCTTGTACGTGACGGCCTCGTCGGTCGGGTTCTTCACCGTCAGGTCGAAGGTTTCGGTGGCGCCGCCACGGGTCAGCGGGCCGCCGGGGACGGGAGCGCCCATCTCCGTACGCAGCACGGCGTGGCCGTCGGTGGCGGGTGCGGCGGACGCGGCGGTAGCCGAGAGCGGCAGCAGAGTGGTGACAACGCCGGCGACGACTGCGATGGCGGCTGCGGTGCGAACGGACATGGTGGACTCCCCCCGGGAATCACAGGGGCACGGCGAAGGGCCGGGCCGGTTGGTGTGGGTGTGTCGCCCCGGCCGGTTCGTCTTCCCCCTGGCCTCTGCGACAGGAGAATCATCGCCCGCGTCCGATCCCGGAACGATCCTCGAAGTGTCACCGGCGCGCAACAGGAATGATCTTCGAAGCCGGATGCCGGTTTCAGGTCGGTATTAGGGCTGTGACCTGCAGTGATGAAGTTCCGAGGGAAGTCCGGCGGTTAATTGGCGAAGGGCTCTGCCCGGATGGCGTAGAGTTGTGTTTACCGACGCGGGGTGGAGCAGCTCGGTAGCTCGCTGGGCTCATAACCCAGAGGTCGTAGGTTCAAATCCTGCCCCCGCTACTCAGTACGAAGGCCCGGTTCCCTTAAGGGAACCGGGCCTTCGTCGTGTTCTGGTCCCCTTCTCGTCCCTTCTCACCTGCCGGTGGTGCGCAGGGCGGCGACCCGGGACGAAGTGTGACTGTCCGCGGTTGAACGCGTGCGCTGCGTCAATTGCCTGACGGACCATCATGTTGCGTATGTGGCTGAAGTGATGAGGCGGCCGCTCAAATTTTGCCCGTATTGCCCTCTGTTAGGCGAAAAGGCATGGCCAAAGCTGTTCGGGGAGTGGCTGATTATGTGAACGATCAAGCGGAGGAGCTTGGAATCACTCCCCTGCGTCTATTACCTTTCCATAACGCAGCGCGGTCGTCCCAGCCGTCGCAAGAGACGGCACCGTGCGCGTGCGCGTCAATGCGCGTCAATGAGGAGTGTGCCCTGGTGGCCTCCAACTTGCCTGCCCCTGAAGGCATCGAGATCCAGGAGCCGCCCACCGCGGGTGCCTGGGGCGAGTGGAATCCCACCGAGGATTCGGTCCGTCCGGTCCGCGGCAAGCACCGGGTCGCCAAGCCGCGCGGGGGACTTGCCCGCAGCTCCACCGTGCTCGGCGTCGGTGTCATCGCGGCGGTCGGGGCCGGCGGGATCGCCACCGCGCAGGACCGCCCGCAGGTCGCGATATCCCTGCCCTCCCTGCCCGATCTGATGCCCGGGGACAAGGCGCAGCAGGCCGACGGCGGTTCCGGGTCGGCGGCCACGGCGGCCGCGAGGACGGGGATCATCGCCCAGCAGTCCCATCAGGGCGCGGACGCCGGCGAGGTGCTGCGCAACCGCATCCTCCAGCAGGCCGAGTCCCAGCAGGACGCGGCCGAGGCACAGGCCCGGGCGGAGGCCGAGCGGGCCGCGCAGGCGGCCGCCGCCCAGGAGGCCAAGGACAAGCTGGAGTCGGCCCGCCAGGCGGCCGAGGAAGCGAAGGCGCAGGCCGAGGCGAAGGCGGCGGAGGAGGCCGAGACAGCCAGGAAGGCCGCCGAGGCGGCCAAGGCCGAGCAGGAGCGCCTCGCCACGGCGTCCGGGAGCTGGTTCCTGCCCACCTCCGCCTACACCCTCACCTCGTACTACGGGGCCTCCGGCTCCATGTGGTCCTCCGGTCAGCACACCGGCCTCGACTTCGCGGCCCCGACCGGCACCCCGGCCAAGGCCGTGGGCGCCGGAAAGATCACCTCGGCCGGCTGGTCCGGCGCGTACGGCTACCGGATCGTGTTGCAACTCGAGGACGGCACCGAGATCTGGTACTGCCACCTCTCCTCGATGTCGGTGACCTCCGGAGCGGTGGCCGCCGGCGAGACCATCGGCCGGGTCGGTGCCACCGGCAACGTCACCGGACCCCATCTCCACCTGGAAGTACGCAAGGGCGGTTCGACGGTGAATCCGCTGACGTGGCTGGAGTCCAAGGGCCTGAACGTCTGAAGTCCAGGGCCGGGTCCGCCCGCCTCGGCCGGGGCACGCCTGCCGCAGGGACCGGTGCGGACCCCGGCGCCAGGGGATCGAACCACGGCGGCAGCAGTTCCTCCATGACCGCGGCCCGGGCCAGCGCGGGACCCGCCGTCGCGCGACGCTGCCAGAGCCGGTGCAACAACTCCCGTTCCCGGCCGGCGAAATCGGGCTCCCGTGCGGGGCCGCCGTAACGCGCCCGGTTCCGCAGCAGGGCCAGGGCGGCCGCGTCCGCCTCGTACCGGGCGACCGCGCGTCCGGCGGCCCGGCCCCCGCTGCGCCGCGCCAGGGCGCGGGCGAGCGACCGGGCGGGCATCGAGGCCAGGGCGGGCACCTCGGCGGGACCGAGCCAGCCTGCGGCCGCGTACAGCGCAAGCTCCCCGGCGACGGCCCGCAGCCGGCCGCGCCGTATCCACACGGCCAGCCACACCAGCAGCCCGAACACCGGGACCATCACACAGCCGTAGACGACGTAGAACCCGTGCTCGCCGAACTGCGAGGAGCCGTTCCACAGGGCGTGCATGCCCATGGCCAGCGCCAGGCCGAGCAGCGGCATGCAGATTTTGCGCGAGCGGCGGACACTGAGCGCGGCTGCGCCGAAACCGAGCCCCGTCAGCACCGTGAACAGCGGGTGCGCGAAAGGCGACAGCACGATCCGTACGAAGAAGGTGGCCGCCGTCACCGAGTCGAGTACGCCGGTGCCCTCGGCCCGGTCCTCCCCGAAGGCGCTGCCGAGGTAGAGGATGTTCTCGGTGAAGGCGAACCCGGTCGCGGTGAAGCCGGCCACCACGAAACCGTCGGCGGGGCCGGTGAAATGGCGTCTCCGGAACACGAAGACCAGCAGCAGGGCCGCCGCCTTGGCGCTCTCCTCCACCACCGGGGCGATGGCCACCGAGCCGAGGTGATCGGCGTCGGAGGGGTCGGCGGTGGCCGCGGCTATCCACTCGGTGGCGAAGTTGTTGGCCAGTATCGCGATCAGCGCCGCGGTGCAGGCACCCCAGCCGAAGCAGAAGAGCAACTGCGGCCAGGGCGCGGGCGCGGCCCGGCCGAGCCACCGGAACGCCGCCATGAGCGGCGCCACCGGCAGCAGGGCCAGGCCGAGACCGACGAAGAAGCCGGGGGTGCCGGTCTGCTCCCGCACGAGTTCGAGGATGGCGACGCCGGTGACGGCGAGCAGGGCGAGGAGCACGCACGTGCGGACCGTGCCGGACGGACGTGAGAGCACGGGGTGGAGCGCTCGGAACACATCATGACCCTAGCGATCCGCTCTGACACGCGCGGTCACGTTGTCAGTTCTCTGTGCGACGGAAGAGCAAGTCGTGTACGACATGGCCCTTGTCGAGCCCCTGGCCCTCGAAGCGGGTCAGGGGCCGGAACGCGGGGCGCGGAGAGTAGCCGCCGTCGGGCTGCGTGTTCTCGAAGTCCGGGTGCGCGGTGAGCACTTCGAGCATCTGCTCGGCGTACGGCTCCCAGTCGGTCGCGCAGTGCAGTACGGCCCCGGGCGCCAGGCGGGTGGCGGCCAGCGTGAGGAACTCGGGCTGGATCAGCCGGCGCTTGTGGTGGCGGGCCTTGGGCCAGGGGTCCGGGAAGTACACGCGGATCCCGGCGAGCGAGTCGGGCGGCAGCATCTCGCGGAGCAGGATGATGGCGTCACCGTTGGCCACGCGGACGTTGCCGAGTCCGGCGCGCTCCGCGAGGGCGAGGAGGTTGCCCTGCCCCGGGGTGTGCACGTCGACGGCGAGGATCCCGGTGGAGGGGTCGTCGGCGGCCATCTGGGCGGTCGCCTCGCCCATGCCGAAGCCGATCTCGAGGACGACCGGGAGACCGTCGAAGAGCTTCTCGAGGTCGATGACCTCGTGGCCGTCGATGTCCAGGCCCCAGGTGCCCCACAGCCGTTTCAGGGCCTCGCCCTGGCCGGTGGTCACCCGGCTGCGGCGGGGCTGGAAGCTCCGGATCCGCCGCTCGTGGTGCGAGCCGGCCGGGTCCGGGGAGGGCCCGTCGGGGAAGCGGGGCTCGGTGCGCCACTTGGGCGCGACGTACGAGGTCGCCTCCGGCGCGGCGTCCGGGAGGCGGGGCGACTGGGGGTTCAGGGACTCAGACACAATGCGTTGATTCTACGACCCCGGGGTACCCCTGCCCGAGCCCGTGCCCGTGCCCGTGCCTCCGCGCGGCACCGCTGCCGGGGGCCGGCCGGGGACCCCGGGCGACGGCACGGGCCCGCTCACGTCGAGCCGAGGGTCCGGAGGGCTCGGGAAGCGATCTCGCGGCCGATCGGGAGCGAAGCGGTCGCGGCGGGCGACGGTGCGTTCAGGACGTGCACCGTCCGCGGGGCGTCGCGGATCATGAAGTCGTCCACCAGGGTGCCGTCCCGCAGGACGGCCTGGGCGCGGACCCCGGCGGCGGCGGGGTGGAGGTCCTCCGCGGTGACGGCCGGCAGGAGACGCCGTACGGCACGGGTGAAGGCCTGCTTCGACAGCGAGCGGTGGATCTCGCCCGTCCCGTACCGCCAGTGCCGGGCGGCCATCCGCCAGGACCCCGGCCAGGCGAGCTCGTCCGCGATGTCCCCGGGCCGCACCGTCGACCAGGCGTAGCCCTCGCGGGCCAGTGCGGGCACGGCGTTGGGGCCGACGTGGACGCCGCCGCCGATGCCACGGGTCAGGTGCACGCCGAGGAAGGGGAACGCCGGGTCGGGCACCGGGTACACCAGTCCCCGGACCAGTTCCGGGCGGGCCAGGTCGTAGTACTCACCGCGGAACGGGATGATCCGCATCCCGGGGTCGTCCCCGGCCAGCCGGGCGATCCGGTCGCACTGCAGGCCCGCGCAGTTCACCAGGACCCGCGCCTTGACCACCAGGCCGGACGTGGTGCGCACTGCCACCGCCGACGCGCGCCGGGAGATCAGGTCCACCGCACCGCCGTAGACGATCTCCGCCCCCGAGGACTCCGCCAGCTGGGCGGTCACCCGGCCGTAGTCCACGATGCCGGTGCTGCCGACGTGGATCGCGGCCAGCCCCCGCACCTCCGGCTCGTACTCCGAGATCTGCGCCGGGCCCAGCTCGCGCACCGGGATGCCGTTCTCCCGGCCGCGCTGGACCAGGGCGTGCAGCCGCGGCAGCTCCTCCCGCTCGGTGGCGACGATCAGCTTGCCCGTCACCTCGTGCGCAATGCTGTGCTCCGCGCAGAACTTGACCATCTCGGCGGCGCCGCTCACCGCGAAGCGCGCCTTCAGCGATCCCGGGCGGTAGTAGATCCCGCTGTGGATCACCCCGCTGTTGCGTCCCGTCTGGTGACGTGCCGGGCCGGCCTCCTTCTCCAGGACGACCACCCGGGTCCCCGGAGCCAGGCGCGACAAGGCGTGCGCCGTCGACAGGCCGACGATCCCGCCGCCGATCACCAGCACATCGCAGTCCACGCCGCCGCCCACGCTGACACCTCCCACCCCTGCATACTGCACCCCGGCACCGACAATGCGGCCACGCGGCCCCCCGAAGACAGGCCTTACGCCGGTGCCACCAACAGCGGCCGGGCCCGCTCGCGCAGCTCCGCGACGCGCGGTTCGTCCCCGTACGGTTCCAGGCGGTGCAGCAGGTCCCGCACGTATTCGGTCGTCCGCGCCGAGGAGATCCGTCCCGCCACCTCCACCGCCCGGGTGCCCGCCGCGCACGCCGCGTCGAGGTTGCCCGATTCCAGCTCGGCGACCGCGCTCACCACCAGCCGCAGCCCGTGCGAGCGTACGTACTCCTCGGTGGGCCGGGACAGCGCCTGCTCGGTGAAGCGCCTTACCTGACGGGGGAGTTTGAGGTCCCGGTAGCATTCCGCCGCATCGGCGGCGAAACGGTCGTACGAGTAGAAACCAAGCCAGGTCGGATCCGGGTCGCCCTCCCGGGACCGCTCCAGCCAGCCCTCCGCCGCCCGCAGCGCGGCGCCGGCGGCCGTCGAATCGCCCGCCTTCGCGTGCGCCCGCGCCTCGACCAGCCGGAAGAAGCTCATCGTGCGGGCGGTGGCCAGCCCGCGGTTGCGTTCCACGGCCGCCTGCGCGAGGTCCACGCCCTCGTCCGGGAAGTCCCGGTAGGTCGCCTGCAGGGACATCGAGGCGAGCACGTAACCGCCGAGCGGTACGTCCGCGGCGGCGCGGGCCAGCCGCAGCGCCTGGATGTAGTAGCGCTGGGCCGCCTCCTGCTGGCCGGTGTCGAAGGCCATCCACCCGGCCAGCCGGGTCAGCTCGGCGGTCGCGCCGAACAGGGCGCGGCCCACCTCGTCGGTGTACGAGCCGAGCAGCAGCGGCGCCGCGTCCACCCGCAGGCACTCGGGGACCATCGAGGAACGCCAGTCCCCACCGCCGTACTTGGAGTCCCAGCGGCGGGCGTCCTCGGCGGCCTCGCGCAGCTTCGTCACGTCGCTGTGGCCGACGCGCTGGCCATGGTCGCGCGGCGTTTCGGCGCCGGGCTGGGCGGGCACAACGGTGGACGGCGGGCCCGTCATGGGTCCCGTCGCCGGTCCGGTCGTACGGCCTTCCGGGGAGGGCCGGGGGCTTGGTGCGGGCGCTTCGTGCGCCGGGGCCGGGGTCTCGTGTGTCGGTGAAGAGGCCGGCGTCTCGTGCGTCGGTGCGTGCGTCGGTGCATGCGTCGTGACGTGCGCCGGCGCGGCGTGAGCCGAGGGGGTCGCGGCCATGGGGCTTCGGGCCGTACGGTGCGGTGCCGCGGAGCCGGGTGCCGCGGAGCCGGGTGCCGCGGAGCCGGGTGTCGCCGAGCCGGGTGCCGCGGGGTCGTCTCCGGTGGGGTCGTGTGCCGTGGAGTCGTGTGTGGTGGGGTCGTGCGCCGCGGGCGGGCGGGCCTGGCCCGCCGGTCCCCGCGCCACCGAGCCGTCGGCGGGAGATATCAGCCACCGCGAGGCGGGCGTCGCGTACGCCGCCACCGAGAAGGAGCCCGCGAGCGACTGCCAGATCCCGCCACCGCCGCGGCGGCCGGCGAGGTCGAGCCGGTAGAGGTCGGTGGCCGAGCGCACGGCCGCGCCGACATCGCGCGGGAAGGCCAGACCCACCTCCGGCGCGGGGTCCGCGTCCGCCAGCCCGATCTCGTGCAGCGGCACGGGCCGGCCCAGCTTCGCGCCGATGGCCGCGGCGATCAGATGCGGGGCGGCGCCCTGCGGCACCATTCCCTTCGACACCCATCGGGCCACCGACGTCTTGTCGTACCGAAGCGTCAGGCCGCGCTGCGCGCCGAGGTCGTTGACCCGCCGGGCCAGCCCGGCGTTGCTGATGCCCGCGAGGGCGAGGACGGCGCCGAGCTTCTCATTGGGCTCGCGGAGCTCCCTGGACATGCGCCACCCCTCGTCACACGCGGAACGCATACGCCGCCGGGGCATAGGCGCCCGGCATTTCGTAAACCCAGCGTAGTTCCCCGCCTCCCAAGCGTTAAGGCCCTTACTTCCGTATGGCGGGATTGTTGTCCGTTTGCACAGTCCGCCCCGGACCCGGAGCCGGGGCGCACGTGTCATCGCGTGCTCCGTCCGTGTGGCCGTGCGCCCGCCCGTGCGCTCTGGCCGGTCCCCGGACGCGGCGATTCGATGTGCGGTGCGTGGGTCGGCCCGCTGCGCGGATCGGGCGGGCCGGGGGATGCCGCTACCTCAATCCCCGCGGGTGGCGGAACGGTCCGGGGGGCGGATTCCGCCTCCCGGACCGCGCCCGTGCACTGAGTGCCGCACCCCGAGAGGGCTCTTCCGGCGGCCGAAGAATGGCTGAAAGCGACCTGTGGGGCGGTGGGAACGGAACGCTAAATACCGCGTGGCCGGGGCGTGTTCGTCTGCATGGGCGCCCCCTTTAACCACTCTCGCACGCCTGTCCCGTGGCAGCATGGACCCCGAGCCACCCGGGGTCCCGCCGGCCGCGCCCTCAGCGCTGTCCGTGCTGCCCGTGCCCCGGTCATGTGCCCACAGGCTGGGGAGGCGGCGGTGCGCTGGTTGGTGGGTTGGAGCAGTATCGCCGCGAGCTTCGGCACGGTCGGCCGGATCTCCGGCCACGTCTCCGGCCAGGGCGGATACGGCGAGAGCGGATACGGCGAGAGCGGTGCGCCCCTGCGCGGCGGCATCGCGGACGCCGCCCATCCGGACGATCCCGGCGCGGACGCGGAACGCACCGTCCACCCCGTCGGTGCCCAGCTGCTCTGGGGCGATCCCGACCCCCTCTGGGCCGTCGGCGACTGGCGCCCCGACGAGATCCGCACCCTCACCGCCGACCCCGCCGACCCCTTCACCCGGCTCGCGGTCCTCGGCTGCTGCGGTGCGACCGACGCCGAACTGCGCCGCGCCCTCTTCGCCGCCCGCGGCGGGGCCCTGCGCCACCTCACCCAGTGGTCCGGCAGCTACACCGCCGTCGTCCAGGCCGGCCGCCGGATCACCGTCGTCGGCGACCTCGCGGGCGCGCGGCCCGTCTTCTACACCCCCTGGGCGAGCGGCACGGCGTACGCCACCGCCGCCCTCCCCCTCGCCGACCTCATCGAGGCGCAGCTCGACATCGGCCATCTCGCCGCCCTGCTGGCCTGCCCGGACAGTCCGGAGGCGCTGGGCGACGGCACACCGTACGCCGGGGTCCGGCGCATCCCGCCCGGGCACGCGCTGATCCTGCGCGAGGGCTCCCGCGAGATCACCGGCTACGAGCAGGTCGCCTCGCTCGCCGTGGCCGCCCCCGAGGCCGATCCCGAGCGCGCGGTGGAGGGCGTACGCGAAGCGTTGGTGGACGCGGTGCGCGCCCGGCTCACGGCGCCCCGGCATGCTCCCGACGCGCTGCCGCCGTACGATCCCGGCCCCGTGCCCGGCATGGGGCCCGCCGACCGGCGCGCCGCCCGCGGCGCCCCGGCTCCCGGTGTGGGCGCGGACCTCTCCGGAGGCAGCGCCTCGGCCACGCTGGCACTGCTGGCCGCCGGTCTGCCGGGGGCTCCGGGCGCCCTGCTGAGCCCCGCGGGGGCGCGGCTGCTGGCGGTCACCTTCAACGACCTGGCCACCCCGCAGGGGCGCGAGGCCGAACTGGAACGGGCCAGAGCCATCGCGGCCGACCCGCGCCTGCACCACGTCGTGGTGGCCGCCGCCGAGGAGGCCCTCCCGTACGCCGAACTCGACGGCCCGCTGACCGACGAACCCGGCCCCTCGCTGGTCATCGCCGCCCGCGAGCGGCGAAGACTGGCCGCAGGCTCGGCCGACCACTTCACCGGCCACGGCGCCCGCCAGGTCCTCGACGCCCACCCGGCCCGCATGGCCGACCTCCTGATGGACCGCCGGCGGCGCCACCTGCTGAGGCCGGTGGCGGCGCTGGCCCGCTCGGCCTCCGCCTCCGGGGAGTCACTGCTGGTGCCGCTCACCGTGTACGCGGCGGCCCGCAGACTCGCCCGTACGACGTACCGCGCGGGCATGGAGGCCGCCGCGGCCCGGCTGCGCGAGGGCGGGGTCACCGAGCGTGCCTCCGGTCCGGTGGACGCTTCCCTCGCCGCCCTGACCTGGTCGCGCCCCGGCCCGGCGGCGGGCTGGCTCACGGGAGAGGCCTTGGCGGAAGTATCGATCCGTCTCGCGGCCGCGGCCGGACGCCCGCCGCTGTCGCTGCGCCCGGGGGAGGCCCGCGCCCGCTCGCTGCTCGCCCGCCACGCCGCCGACCACCGGGTCTTCGAACAGGCCGTGGAGGTCCGCAGCCAGCGCCTGCACGCCCCCTTCCTGGACAACCAGGTCGTACGGGCCGCCCGCGCGCTCCCCGAGTCCCTCCGCGTCCAGCCCGGGGCCCGGGCCGCGATCCTGCGCAGCGTCCTGAGCTCGGCCGGGGTGCGCGAGTTCCCACCCGGGTGGGGGGCCACGGCCCACACCCCGAACGAGACGGCGACCCGACTGGGGCTGCGCGCCGCCCTGAACGACCTGCTGGACCTCTTCGCCTCCCCGCTGCTCGCGGACGCCGGCCTGATCGAGGCCCGGGTGGTGCGCCAGGCCCTGCTCGACGCGGCGGACGGCCGCCCGGTCCCGCTGGACGGGCTCGCGGAACTCGTCTCGATGGAGCTGTGGCTGCGCCGGCTGCTGGCCCGGCGCGGCACCTGCTGGACGGGCACCTCCACGGCGCGGCGCCGTGCGGTGCCCGAGGGCGTCCCCGTACACCGCCCGGCACTGTCCTGACCCTGGAGCCCTGGAGCCCTGGAGCCCTGGAGCCCTGGAGCCCTGGAGCCCTGGAGCCCGGCGTCCTGGCCGTGGCGCCTTGGCGCCTTGGCGCCCTGGCGTTCTGCCTCAAGCCCCGAGCACCAGTGCGGTCGCGATCGCCGGCCCGAAGGCGCCGGCCCAGCAGGTAGCAGAGGGAGAACAGGCCGATGGCCGTAGGGCGCTGGGGGATCGGGACGCTCGACGCGGCGTGCACCGACAGCACGGCGTGGGCCCCGGTCGCGGCGAACACGCCGGCCAGGGTGCCCGCCGGCACAGCCAGGCCCCAATTCGCGAACAGTGCGGGCCGCCCCGCCGAGGCCGTACGCGGCCTCGCCGCGGCCGCCGGATAGCGGGCGGGCCACCCCCGCTCCGTCTCCGAGCGCCGTGCCGTGGAGGACCTTCCGGACCGGACCCGGACCCGGGGTCCTGCTCGGCCTGGCCCGCTATGCGCGGAAGGAGTGTGTCGGCGCCGCGCTCGCCCCGGCCGGATGCGCCGCGCAGCTCAGCGGCAGCTGATCTCGGCGCCGGCCCAGCTCGCCAGCACGGGCAGGCTGCCCCGCCCCGCCCTCTCCACCACCAGCCGCACCGTCTTGCGCCCAGCGAGGGAGACCTGCACGGACACCGGCGGGTCCCCGTACCCGAGGGCCGCGGACTGCCACAGCCGCTGCCCGTCGGCGTACACGGAGAACCGCACCGCGCCGTCGGTGAACATCGACAGTCCGTCCACCCCGGCCTGCGCCGAGAAGGCGGTGCACTGCCGGTTGAGCGCGATCTCCACCGAGGAACGCGAATTCACGGTGATGCCGTGGGCGAACCCCCGGTCGCCCACCTGCAGCCCCCAGCGCTGCCACACCCAACTGCTGCGCCACGTCTGCACCTCGGGACCGCTGTGGTCTCCGTAGGCCGAGTGGGCCAGCCGGGCCAGCTGGAATCCCCGCAGCGGTTTCGCCGGCGGCCGGCTCGGCTTCGCCGAGGGGCTGCTCGGGGACGGCGTGGGCGCGGGCTTCTCCCGGCTCGGGGAGGGCGACGGGGACCCGGAGTGCGAAGGCGCCACAGGAGCAGGGGAGGCCGGAGCCGAAGGTGGAGGCTCCCGTCGCGGTGGTACGAAGCTCCGCACGGGCGGTGGTTCCTCCCCGGGCGGGCTCGGCTCCGCCGAGGACGGGGCGGGAGCGTCGGGCACCACCGGCGCCGCCACACCCGGGGCGGGCTTCGCCCGGGCCTGAGGCTCGGCCTCCTCACCGGCCAGCGCGAAGACCACCCCGGCGGCCGTGGCCACCGCGATCCCCGCGGCGATGGCGGCCTTGGCGGGCAGCCCGAGCCCCTCGGAGGCCAGGGCGCCCCCGGCGGCCCCGCTCCCGGCGCCCGCCCCACCGGCACCCGCACCGGCGGCGCCCCCAGCGGTCCCCGCGGTCGACCCACCGGCAGCCGCCGCGGCCCCGGCCCCGCCCGCGACGACGGCCCCGCCGGCCACCACCCCGGCGGTCTTGGCCGCATACCCGGCGGCGAACCACCCGATGACCGCGACCGGAAGCAGCGCGGGGATGCCCGCGTTGACGTCCTTGAGTTCCCCGGCGGCCAGTCGGCACTTCGCGCACTCCTCCAGGTGCTTGCGCAGCCCCCGCTCCGCCCGCATCCGCAGCCCGCCCCGCGCATAGGCGCCCAGCCGGTCAGCGTGGCGCGCGCAGTCGCCGCCCTCACTCAGCGCCGTACTCACGTGGGCCTGCAGATACGCCTGCTTGAGCCCCTCCCGGGCGCGACCGGCCAGCACCGCGGTCGCGTTGGCGCTCAGCCCGAACAGCGGCGCGACCGCGCTCGGCGACGCCTCCTCGACGGTGGTGTGCCACAGCACGGCCTGCCACCGCTCGGGCAGACTGCGGAACGCCTGCATGGCCAGCGACTGTTCGGCCTCGTGCATCGCCCGCACGTCCGCGCCCAGTTCAAGCGTGTCGTCCCCGGCGCATCCCGACAGTCCGCCCAGCGGGCCCCCGCTCTCCGCACCCGTGGCCGCCTGCTCCGCGAAGAGGGCGAAGTCCTCGACGAGATGCTCCCGCTTGGCGGTCTTCGCCCAGGCCGCGGCCACCCTGCGCACGGTGGTCAGGAGGTAGGCCCGCACCGACTGGTCCGGCCCGGCCCCGCCCCGTACCGCCTGCAGTGTCCGCGCGAACACCTCGGCGGTCAGGTCGTCGGCGGTGTGCCCGTCCCGGCAGCAGGTCCGTGCGTAGCGCCGTACGGCATCGGCGTGACGGCGGAACAGTTCCTCGTACGCACCGTCGTCACCGCCCCGCACACGGGCGGTCAAGTCGCCGTCGGACGGTGGCAGCTCGCTGCCGGATCCCGCGGGTCCTGCAGAGCCCGAGGAGCGTGCGTGCCGCCCGCCCGGTTCGCGCTGGGCCGGCACCTGTCGGGCGGGCGGGCTGCCCGCCGCCACCTCGCCGCCGACGCCCCCGGGTGACTCTTCCCACCCGTCAACGCCCATCGCGGAAGCCCTCGCACGACACACTCAACCGGTACACCGATCAAGCGTGTCACACGGCGGACACGCGTCGAACCCCTTTCGACACCATCCACTCATCCGGGCACAATGCGGCGAATCGCCGTACTGAGACCGGTCATACGGGCGCGCTGCCGTCGGCGCGCCCGCTGAAGAGAGCCCCGCCGTCCAGGCCGGTCCCCTCCCGGAGCGGACGCCGCGCCGACGCCGGACGGGCGAACGCCGGACCGATGCCGGCCCGACGCCGCGCAGATGCCAACCCGCAGGTGCAACCCGCAGATGTCAAACCGGGGATACCAACCCGCAGATGCCCAGCCCCCCGAGGTCAGACCGTTCGGGACCGCAGCCCTTCGAGCAGGATGTCGAGCAGCCGGGTCGAAGCCGCCGCCTGCTGCGCCGGGTCGGGCAGCGCGGGCGCCGCCGTCGCTATCACCAGCAGCACATCGGCCACCGTGACATCGGTCCGCAGCTCACCGGCCTCCCGAGCGCGGTGCACCAGTCGGCCGACGACCTCCAGCAGCGCACCCGCACCCGCGTCGGCTGAGGGCTCGTCCTCGACCGCAGTACGCGCGCCCACGACCCGCAGCTCGGGGGCCGCGGCCTGGCGCTGGTGCGGAACCCGTGCCGCCTCCGTCTCCTCGGCCGCGTCCTCGCCGGTCGAACCGACCCGCAGCACCTGCGGCGGCAGCAGCCGCCCGGCGCCCGAGGCCACGGAGGTGCGCAGGAAGCGCGACAGCGCCTGCCACGGCTCCTCCTCCTGGCCCAGTGCCGTCCTGGCCTGCTCGGTCAGCCGGGCGGTCTCCTCCTCGGCTATCCGCCGGACCAGGACGTCCTTGCTCGGAAAACGCCGGTACACGGTGCCGACACCGACCCGCGCCCGCCGCGCCACGTCCTCCATCGGAGCGCCGTAACCCAGCTCGCCGAAGACCTCGCGGGCCGCTCGCAGCACGTGCTCCAGATTGCGCTGGGCGTCGACGCGCAGCGGCGTGGACCGGCCTACGCCGTGCGTGGCGCCGCCCGCGATGGCACGACCGTCGCTCTCGACCGAGAGTGCGGTCGCAGAACCATGGAAATCGGAAATGTTCATATGTATCCCCCGGTAATCATTTGTCTCCCCCCGGAGACACTCCCCGCCTTCAGGTCGAGGGGGCCACGGTCTCGGGCCCGGTCCTACTCCTCGACGAGATACGAACATAGTTGAGCCAGAGTCAATTCAGAAGAGGCAGCCCCGGACGGACCACCGCCCGATCGGAGCATTCACCCCCACTTTTCCCTTACATACCCTCGGAACCTCCCCATCCGTACCCTCTGACCTGCGGACTTCCACCGCCGCCAAGAGCCCTCTCCCACCCCGCCCCAGCACCACCTCCGGTCACACAATTTGTCGGGCCTGTGGACAAACTCCCGGCCACGTTGCGTCATGGGATGGTGAAGGCTGCTAACTCCCGGGGCACGGCCCCCGGTACCCCGCCCCGCACGCGCATCCTCATCGTCGGCGGCGGCTACGTCGGCATGTATACGGCGCTCCGGCTCCAGCGAAAGCTGAGAGCCGGCGAAGCCGAGGTCACGGTGGTCACCGCCGAGCCCTACATGACGTACCAGCCCTTCCTCCCCGAAGCGGCCGCGGGCGCGATCTCCCCACGCCACGTCGTGGTCCCGCTGCGCCGCGTCCTCGGCCAATGCCGCATCGTCATCGGCGAGGCCCAGCGCATCGACCACTCCAAACGGACCGTGACCGTCAAGACCCTGGCCACCGACGACGAGGGCACCGGTCCGCTCGAGATGGAGTACGACGAGCTCGTGCTCGCCCCGGGCTCCATCTCCCGCACCCTCCCCGTCCCGGGGCTCGCCGACTACGGCATCGGATTCAAGACGGTCGAGGAGGCCATCGGCCTGCGCAATCACGTCATCGAACAGATGGACATCGCCTCCTCCACCCGCGATCCCGCCCTCCGCGACGCCGCCCTCACCTTCGTCTTCGTCGGCGGCGGCTTCGCGGGCGTCGAAGCCCTCGGCGAGCTGGAGGACATGGCCCGCTATGCGGCGCGGTACTACCACAACATCAAGCCCGAGGACATGAAGTGGGTCCTCGTCGAGGCCAGCGACCGGATCCTCCCCGAGGTCGGCCCCGAGATGGGCATCTACACGGTCCGCGAGCTGCGCCGCCGCAACATCGACGTCCGTCTGGAGACCCGGCTCGAATCCTGCGAGAACCGCGTCGCCGTCCTCAGCGACGGGGCCCGCTTCCCCACCCGCACCGTCGTGTGGACGGCCGGCGTCAAACCGCACCCGATCCTGGCCGCCTCCGACCTGCCCAGGACCGAACGCGGCCGCCTCGCCTGCACGTCCTTCCTCACCGTCGAGGGAGTCGAGCACGCCTGGGCCGCCGGCGACGCCGCCTCCGTCCCCGACATCACCGCGAGCGAGAAGGGGCACGAATGCGCCCCCAACGCCCAGCACGCCGTCCGCCAGGCCAAGGTCCTCGCCGACAACCTCCTCGCCGCCCTCCGCGGCGAGGTCCTGACCGAGTACGCCCACAAGTACGCCGGCTCGGTCGCCTCCCTCGGCCTCCACAAGGGCGTCGCCCACGTCTACGGCCGCAAGCTCAAGGCCTACCCGGCCTGGTTCATGCACCGCGCCTACCACCTCAGTCGTGTCCCCAGCTTCAACCGCAAGATGCGGGTCCTCTCCGAGTGGACCCTCTCCGGCCTCTTCAAGCGCGAGATCGTCTCCCTGGGTTCGCTCGAACACCCCAGGGCAGAATTCGAACTGGCCGCAGGTGGCGGCCCGAAGCCCCCCACCCCACCGTCCGCCTCCAACCCCCCGCAGAACCGCCAGGGCTGACGTTGTCAGTGCGGTCGGCCACACTGGACGTGTGACCATAGGTGCGCTCACACCTGCACAGAGTGACATCGTCCAGTCAGCGACCGCCCACGAGCGACACAGCGACCACTCGCGACACCACGAGGCTTGAACGCAGTGAACTTCACGCGCTGGAGCGCCCGGTTTCCCGGAACGCAGCGCCGCGCCGCCGCCCGGACCGAACATGCCACCGCCCAGGCCAAGCGGGGTGAAGGCGCGGTGCCGGCAGCCCGCGGCGGCCGCGCCGACCCGGGGGCCGAGCGGTCCACGCCCGCCGCCGACGGGCGGCCCGCAGACCCCACGGTCTGCGGCACGGGCACGGGAGCGACCCCGGCCCAGCGGCCGGGCGCCCTCGCCGCCGTGCCCTCCCTCGACGAGCTCTCCGTCCGCGAGGTCCTCGGCCGGCTCCCGGCCCTGGTCGCCCTCGTCCACGGCCCCGAGCACCGCGTCGCCTACGTCAACGACGCCTACACCGCCGGCTTCGGTGCCCGCACCCCCGGAGCCCCCGCCCACGAGGCCCTCCCCGAACTGGGCGCGCTCGGCCTCCTCCCGCTCCTCGACCAGGTCCAGCGCAGCGGCAAGTCCCGCACCGCGAAGAACCGCACCGCACCGGGCGGCGGCAGCTCGTACACCGTCACCTGCACTCCGGTCGAGTTCCCCAAGACCGTGCCCGGGAACGAGCCCGAGACCGCGACGGGGTCCGAAACGGAGACCGCCTCCGGACCCGGACCCGGCCCCGTCCCCGACCTCGGGCCCGGGAGTGAAGCGGAGGCCCACCACTCCGGCGTTCTCATCCACCTCGCCGACGTCACCGACCACGCCGAGGCCGTCGAGCGGCTCCGCGCCAGCGAGCGCCGCCAGCGCGAGGCCGCCGTCACCCTCCAGCGCTCCCTGCTCCCGCAGGAACTGGAGCAGCCCGACGACCTGCGCATCGCCGCCACCTACCAGCCCGGCGGCACAGAGGCGGCCGTCGGCGGCGACTGGTACGACGTCATCACCCTCGGCGCCGGCCGCACCGCCCTCGTCATCGGCGACGTCATGGGCCGCGGAGTCCGCGCCGCCGCCGTCATGGGTCAGCTGCGCACCGCCGTCCGCGCCTACGCCCGGCTCGACCTGCCCCCGCACGAGGTGCTCCAGCTCCTCGACGGCCTCGCCGCCGAGATCGACGCCAGCCAGATCGCCACCTGCGTGTACGCCGTCCACGACCCCAACGAGGGCCTACTCGTGTACGCCTCCGCCGGGCACCTCCCGATCCTCGTCCGCGACGAGGACGGCACCGTCCGCAGAGCCGCCGACCCCACCGGCCCTCCCCTGGGCACCGGCGGCTGGCTGCACACCTCGGGCACCATCGCGCTGGGCCCCGGCTGCACGGCCGTCCTCTACACCGACGGCCTGGTCGAGCGCCGCGGCGAGGACATCGACGAGGGCGTCGCCGCCCTGGAACGCGCACTCTCCGGCGCCCAGGGCACCCCGTCGGTCATCTGCGACCGGCTGATGCGCGCCCTCGGAGTGGACGCCGACCACGACGACGACGTCGCCGTGATGGTCCTCCAGCAGCCCGCCCGCACCGGAGCGGACGCCGAGCTCTTCCACAACGCCGCCCTGGAACTCCTCGGCGGCATCGAGGCGGCCCCGCGCGCCCGCGCCTTCGCCCAGGGCGTCCTCGCCTCCTGGCGCTTCCCCGTCGAGCTGTGCGACCTCGGCGTGCTGGCCGCCAGCGAGCTCGTCGCCAACTCCCTTCAGCACGGCACCCCGCCCATGCGCCTGCGCCTGCGCCGCACCGACCGCCGGCTGATCATCGAGGTCACCGACGGGGACGACCACCTCCCGCGGCGCCGCCGCGCCGAACCGGCCGACGAGACGGGCCGCGGCATCTCGATCGTCGCCACCATCGCCTCCTCCTGGGGTTCGCGCCGCACTCCGGGTGGCGGCAAGGCCGTCTGGTGCGAGTTCGCCCTGCCGGACAGACAGACGTACAGGTAGCCGGACATACACGGAAGGCCCCGGTCCACCAGGACCGGGGCCTTCCGCACGTCCGTCCACCCGTACGTCTCTACGTCTCGACGTTCCTACGCGTGCACGGGCTCCGCGGCGACGGCCTTGGCCGCCACACCCGGACCACCCTGCGCCACGACCCGGCTCGCCAGCCACGGGTTGTCCTGCGCCGGGCTCAGCCGCCTGCCGAGCCGCAGCGCCAGGCCGGCGATCCCCAGCGACACGGACACGAAGACACCGATGTAGAGCATCGGAACGCCCGCGCCGAGCGGCACTCCGAGCGGCCCCAGCGCCAGCGCCATCTGCTTGACCAGCGCGAAGGCCGAGTTGTACTGGCCCACCGAGCCCTCGGGCGCCAGGTCGGCCACAAGTGGCGCCAGGGTCGGCGACAGCATGGCCTCGCCGATGCCGAAGAGCGCGTACGTGGTGATGAACGCGGCGGCGGCCATCATGGCGCTGCCGTGCCCCAGACCCGAGAACCCGGCGATGAGCCACGCCCCGGTCCAGATCAGTCCGACGAGCGCGATCACCCGGGACCGGCGGCGCTTCTCGACCAGCCTGAGCACGACGAACTGCGCGACGACGATCGCACCGGTGTTGGCGGCAAGAGCGAAACCGAGCGTGGACGGGGAGATCCCGGCGGCCTCGGTACCGAAGGCGGCCAGACCCGACTCGAACTGTCCGTAGCAGGCGAAGAACACCACGAAGCCCAGCAGGCACAGCTGCACCATGGCCTTGTGCCGGAGCAGCCGCTTCCAGCCCCCGCCCGCCTGCGTCGTGTCCTTGGGCCGGGCGTCCTTGAACCCCTGCCCTTGCGGCAGGCGCACGGTGGCGATGACGCCGGCCAGCACCAGGAACATCACGGCCTCGATGCCGAACAGCAGCGTGAAGCTGCCCGGTCGGCTCTCGTCGACGATCTGGCCGCCGATGAGACCGCCGATGCCCAGACCCAGGTTCTGCATGAAGAACTGAAGAGCGAAGGCGCGAGTGCGGGTGGACGGCGTGGAGCACCACACGATCATCGTGGCCAGGGCCGGCTGCATCACGGCCTGCCCGGCGCCGAGCGCCAGAGCGGACAGCAGGATGGGCACGATGCCGGTGGAGAGCCCGAGCGAGAGCGCACCCACCGAGGCGGTGACCGCCGCACCCATGACCACGGGCACCGGCCCGCGGCGGTCGATGACCCGGCCGGTGAAGGGGAGCGCGACGAGAGCGCCGAGGGCGAACGCCACGAACGCGCTGGTGGCGGCCATGGAGCCCAGATCACGCACCTGCGCCACGTAGATGTAGAGGAACGGAACCGTGAAGCCGATGCCGAACGCCGTCAGCGCGTTCCCGGCCTGGATCCGCTGCATCGCAGCGCCCATCACCTTGGTCACTTCTCACCTGCCTTTGAGAGCCGAAGACTGAAGACTTCAGAACTTCATACCTAAACTTCGATGCTTAACTCTACACATCGAAGGAGTTAGACGCCAACGGGTTCGTGCGATACTTCGACCCATGGGTGACACCCCCGACGGCACTACGCCCGTCCACGAGCCGAGCCTCGATGAGCAGATCGCCGTCTATCAGCGCGAGTTCCAGGACCTCGACCCGCAGGTCGAGAAGGTCGTGTCGGCTCTGAGCCGCCTGAACCGCCGGATGAACGTCGCGTACGGACGCCAGACCGCGGCGCTGGGCATCAGCAACGCGGAGTGGGAAGTCCTCAAGGCCCTGGTCATCTCGGGCGCCCCCTACCGGATGGGCCCGAGCGAACTGGCGAAGCAGCTGGGCCTCACGCCGGCGGCGATGACCCACCGGATCGACCGCATGACGGCGGAGGGTCTGGTCACCCGGGAACGGGACGAGTCCAACCGGGTCCGCGTGATCGTGGAGCTCACCGACGAGGGCCGCAGCAAGTGGCTGGACGCGATGCGCGCGGCCACGGTCTTCGAGGAGGACCTCCTCCAGGACCTCTCCACGGCCGAGCGCGGGGTGCTGGGCGACATGCTCGCCCGGCTGCTGGACCGCGTGGAGGACCTCCAGTCCCCCAGCTGACCATCGGGGTTGACACGCCCCCGGGGGATCCGTAAGGTTCTTCGAGTTGTCCCAGAGCCGGAAGGTTTCGGCGACAACGAATCCCGCCGCCTCGTTGCGGCACCCAACTCAGCACGATCTCCCACTGGGAACGAATTCGGCGTGCCCGAATTCATTTCCGAAGGCCGATTATGAATCGCCGGGGAAATCCACTAGAGTTCGGGAGTCGGAAGGGCCCAACAGCCCGGAAGACAAGCCCCGCTGACTGGGGGTCAGGCACGAAAGAGTCTGATAGAGTCGGAAACGCAAGAACAGAACGAAAGCCCGGAGGAAAACCCGCGAGGGTGAGTACAAAGGAAGCGTCCGTTCCTT